>CALFNC010000263.1 GCA_937902605.1 uncultured Acidobacteriota bacterium
CCGCCGGGGGAGGCCGGGCCAGCGTACTCCTCCGAGGCTTCCCGTCCTCAAGGGGCGGCGTCTCGCGTCGGGCGTCGACCTCGACGATTCGGCGGGGCTCCTGGACCTCATGGAGGGCCCTCGTGCTGCTCGTTGACGTCAACGTCTATCTCTACGCCTACTGGGAAGGCGCCGAGGACCACCGGACATATCGGAAGTGGCTTCAGGATCTCCTCGTTTCGGACGAGGCGTTCGGGCTATCGGAATTGGTCCTCTCGTCCTTCGTCCGGATCGCGACGAGTCCGCGCGTCTTCTCGCCGCCCGCTTCTCTCAAGGAGGCCCTCGCCTTCGCCGACCGGATTCGCGAACGGCCGAACGCCGTCCCGGTATCGCCGGGTCCCCGCCACTGGGAGATCTTCAAGCGACTCTGTTCCGCCGCGGGGGCGAAAGGAAACCTCGTCGCCGATGCTTGGTTAGCGGCCATGGCCGTCGAGTCGGGCTGCGAGTGGGTCACTGCCGATCGTGACTACGCCCGGTTTCCGGGCCTCAAGACCAGGCACCCCATCCACTGAGCAATATGAGCAGTCCACCGGACGGCCCCGGCACGTCTGGACCGGAAAGTCTCTTGTCTCTTGGGGTCAGCAGCTGTTGCGGCGTCTCGGCTTCGAAGAACGGCCCCGCGACGGTCACTTTATCTTCCGTCGAGTCGGCGTGGAGGAACGAATCAACCTTCAACGCGACGGCAAGAACGCCTAGGTCTATCAGGTTCGGCAGGTTCGCGCCGTGATCCTGAGCTATCGTCTCGGGGGGGACCTCTACGATGTCGACACATGCAGTCACCTGGTACCGCTGGGACGAGATGCCGAAGGAGCGCGTGAATGCCGTGCTCGATCGCCGGCTCGTGACCGGCGAACACATGATGCTCGCTCACGTGTATCTGAAGAAGGGATGCATCGTGCCGCGGCACCGGCACGAGAACGAGCAGATCTCCTATGTCCTCGATGGCGCTCTCCGCTTCTGGATTGGCGAAGACGAATCCGAAGAGATCGTCGTGCGGGCCGGTGAGGTGCTGCACCTCCCCTCCAATGTCTGGCACAAGGCCGAGGCGCTTGAGGAGACGGTCGACGTCGACGTCTTCAGCCCGCCCCGCGAGGACTGGCTAAACAAGACCGACGACTACTTGAGGAAGTAGGGACTGAGCAATTCGAAGAAACCCGGGGTGCTGCGTGATGTTCCGGGGGAACATAGGCAAGCTTGGCGCCTTCTCAGCGAAGAGCCGCGACTCGGTCGTGAATCCAAGGCTCGAGCCCGGGGGCAAGATAGAAGCGCGGGAGCAATAGGTCGTCCTGCGGACGGAGAAGCCCCTCCGTGACGGCGCGGCGCGCCAGCTTCGTCCCGGGATAGATCCTGATCCCGACCGTAACCCGGAGCGCGTCGAGGCGGAGGGAAGCGGCGAACGCGAGGCTCTCCTCTACCGTCTCGCGGGTCTCGCCTGGGCCCCCGAGAAGCAGGAACCCCATCCGGCGGATGCCGTGAGCCGAGAGACGATCCGAGACATCGCGGACGTCCTCCGGCGTGAACCGCTTCCCCATCTCTCGAAGGACGGGCAGGCTGCCGCTCTCGAACCCCAGGGAGACCTCCACGCAGCCCGCCTCGGCCATCGCGGCGGCAAGCTCCTCCCGAAGGTCCTGTGGATAGAGGATGCAGCGCCATTCCAGACCGGCCCCGCATCGCCGGAGCGCGCCGCAGAGATCCAGGGCATAGGGCTCGGGGATGTTGAACGAGTTGTCGACGAAATAGAGCCTCCGGTATCCGAGACCGGCCAGACGGGCGACGTGATCGGCCACCTCGCCGACAGGACGGATCCGGATGCGCCGGCCCTGGATATGGGCCGTGGCGCAGTACGAGCAGTCATTCGGGCAGCCCCGGCGCGTCTGGACCGGAACCCAGAGCTCGGAAACCGCGGGGTCCGCGGCGGCCTGGAGCGCCTCGTCCCATTGCGGCAAGCTGTCGAGCCGCTCGGAGAAGGAGGGCTCGGGTCCGGGGTTCCGGCCCCGGACGTGAACGCCAGCCAGCCCGTGAGGATCCTTTCCCTCCTCCAGACGGCGGAGTAGCTCGGGGAAGACGACCTCGCCGTCGCCCTGGACTCCCAGATCGGCGCCGAGGTACCGGAGCGCCGCCTCCGGGAAGACGCTGAATCCGGCCCCCCCGAGAACGATCGGGGCATGGCTGGAAGCCCGGCAGGCCTCCACGAGCGGCTGGACCTGGGCCAGGAGGAAGCGGGGCGCGTCGCGCGCCTGGTCGTCGATGTTGCGGACGGAGATCCCTATCACGTTCGGCTCGAAGGCCGCGATCGAACGCTGGATCGCGAGGACGGGGTCCGGCTCTCGAAGAGCGTCCACCACGGAGACCTCGTGCCCAGCACGCCGCGTTGCTGCCGCGACGAATCCGAGGCCGAGCGGCAGCGTGACCATGTTGATCCGCTCGGTGTTGGACGAGATCAGCAGGACGCGCATCGGGCCCATTCTCACCCCGCCGGCGACACGCCTTCGCCGACCCGTTTTGGAAGACGCGCCGCTGCCCGCGCAACCGGCCGGCGCGAGAGGAAACCCACGCCCTTCACGACTAACGGGATCAGAATTCAACAGGAAGGAGAACGTGAAATGAAGGTCCTGATCGTCGGGGGTGCGGGCGAGGTCGGACGGTACTTGATCTCGGATCTCTCGCGGAAAGGTCATGAGGTGTAGGGGCGCAACGGAAGTTGCGGCTCGTCTTGGCGCGCTGAGACCAGCATGTTGCCGTTGCTCTTCCGCTCGGCGCAAACAGATCGGCCCATTCGAGCGCTCTGCGCGGATTATCGGGGCCGCCCTTCAGACCGCTTTTCGAACGAGCACCGGCAACAGCGCTCCGGACGGTA
>CALFNC010000264.1 GCA_937902605.1 uncultured Acidobacteriota bacterium
AGTCCGCCCGCGGCATCGCTGAAGCTCCCGACCAGCTCGACCTCGACCAACGGCAGGCATTCCATGAGACCGACGGAGACGTTCGTCATCGGCCGCTCTCTAGCCGGGCCACCACTTCGCGGAAAGCTTCCTCAGGAATCGTCACCTCGCGAAAGATCGCCTCGACGTCCACGCCGGTGATCCGCTCGAAATCTTTCGCCACCGGCGCGACGAGGATCCCGCAGAGGTCGATCGCGGCCGGGCTCACCGTCAGCTCGCCGGTCTGGAAGGCGTGCGGCCGATGCTTGCTGCGCGGGAAGATGACCGCTGTCCAGCCGGCGACCGGTTCGTGGAATACCGCGGTGTTGCAAAGCGGCTCGGGCGATTTGGTCGTCACCGAGGAGAGGATCGCAAGCGCGCGGACGATCTCGTCCAGGAGGCGGGAACGGTCGTCACCCCTGAATTGCAGTGCCCGGAGCCCGTAGATCTCGGTCGCCAGGCCGGTCTTCCCCGCGACGCCCCTGACGAGAGGCAACCCCTCGCGCGAGCCGGCCTGCAGGTGCGCATGGTCGGGTGCGGATGCCCCGCACTCCGGTCCGTTATAGACCACGAAGTACCCGGGCAGCTCCTTCGCGAGATCGAGCATCGTCTCGAGCTGACCGTCGATCCGCTGAGGGCGGTGGTCGCGGTGGACGACGGTGAGGTGCCGCTCCACGATAGGGAAGGGACTGCAGTAGATCGTGTGGGTCGCGCCGAAGGCGAGCCCCTTCTCCGCCGGGTCGAGGTTCTCCGGGCAGAGGAAGCACGGACGGCGGCGGATCGACTCGCGGTCGACCGCCGCGGTCGTACTCGCGACCCGGTGGGGGATGTGCCGTACGAGGACGTCGGACCCGGCGGCCCGGACCGATCGCGTCTTCGCCTCCGAAAGGCCAACGAGGCCCTTTCCCAGGAGGGGCCAGGCCTCCCGCTGCTGCCGGAACAGCTCGTCGATCTGGTCGAGCATTTCGGTGATTCCGATTATCGGCGTCAGGACTTCGAGCGTCCCGCGCGGGTGCGGGCGGCGATCTCCAGCGTCCTCAGCCAGTCCTTGTAGGCGTCGTAGCGGTTCTGTGTCTCGAGCGAGAGAGCGCTGTCGGAGTTGCCTTCCCAGCGACGGCAGAGGTAGACCGAGTCGGTGATCCGGCCGACCTCGTAGTCGCGGCTGATCCGAAGCGCCACGGCGTAGTCCTCGCCGTAGCTGACGTTTGGGAAACGGATGCTGCGGAGGACGGCCGTGTCGAAGGCCCTTGGAGCCCCGAATCCGTTGACGCGGAGCGCATTGTTCCGGCCGTTTTCGCGCGTCCACTCGCGATGATCGACGAGGCCGGGCGGGATCTCCTTGAGGGAGAAGTCGACCATCGTGTATGACCCGACGACCATCGCATAGGGGCCGCGGTCGAGCTCCTCGACGATCCGGGCCAGGACGCCGTCGTTCGGATACAGGTCGTCGGAATCGAGCTGCACGGAGCAGCGACCGCAGCGCGGCGAGGAGATCGCCTCGTTCCAACAGCCGCCGATGCCGAGGTCGCGCCGATCGGGGACGAGGTGGACGAGCCTCGGGTCGCCCACGCCCCGGAGCAGCTCGGTCGTCCGGTCGGTCGAGTGGTTGTCGACGACGACGACGTTGAAGGGGAAGGATGTCTTCTGAGAGAGAGCGCTCCCGACCGCGTCCAGGACCGTCCGCTCGCGGTTCCTCACCGGGATGACGACGCTCGCCCGGACCGGGAACTCCTCCGCCGTCCGCGGTACGGGTGGAAAGCGCGGCGGCAGGAGCGCGCCGATACGCCGAAGATGCTCCGTCGCCACGCGCTCCATCTCGATCTGGTAGTCACGGTGGCGGGGGTCAACGTAGTCGAACTGCGCCTCGCCCGACGAACGGGCCTCGATGGCAGACGCGGAGTAGAGTGGCTCCGGGATCCGGACGACCGGAGTCCGCTCCGAGAGGCGGAGCCTGAGGTCGTAGAGGCCGCCCCACCGGAGACCGGCCTCGATCCCCGCCTGGCGCGCGGCCTTCACAGAGACGGCCACTACCGGCCCGAAGTCGAACGTGTCGCGGATGCTGCCCGGCTGGTAGTCGATGCGGGGATGCCCGGCGGCGTCCGAGTAAACCCACCCCGCGCCCGTGTCGCGCACCACCTGCGACATCCGCTCGAACATGCGAGGACCAGGCTCCACGGTGACGCGCGGGTCGAAGAAGAAGAGAACTTCCGAATCGGCCTTCTCGAGAAGCAAGAGGATGCCGGACGACGATGGGTCAGGGACGGGGACGAGCCTCATGGACGCCCCTCCCCGGTCTTCTCGGTCTTACCCGCGGGCCGGACGACAAGGACGCCGGCCATCCGGTTCGCCCCGAGGAAGTCGGAAAGATCTTGCTCCACCACGCTCTGCCGGCTGCACGCCGCGTGCCGTATCCGAAATCGATCGCCCTCCCGGATCAGGATCCCGCAGTGGAAGACGTCGAGGTGCGCCCGCGTGGAGGCGAAGAAGATCAGGTCCCCGGTCTTAAAATGCCTTTCCAGCCTCCTCATCTCCCGCTTCGGGACGCACGAGAAGCGCGTCCGTGTGGGCCGCAGGCCGGGGACGGCGTCGAGCAAACGTTCTTTCGATGTCGCGCGGATGCCTGCCGCGACCCGCCGCACCACGCCGATCCGGGCGTTGCTCCGGATCCAGCCGGTCATGTAGTGGTTTCGCCGCGCCCACTCGACCCGGCCATCCTCGTACCTGATCCGCCGAAGCCAGTCGGCGAACTCGTCGGGGCTCGCGGCGAGGGATAGTGCGAGAACGGTCTCCACGTACGTCACGCAGTCGAATCCCGTGAGCGAGGCGGTGAAGATCTCGGGCGTCTCGGGCGAGCTGCCGAGCGGGTTCGCCTCGTAGGGGCAGCCGAGGAGCAGCTTCGAGAAGGAACCCACCCGCTCGGCGACGGAGCGATGGGCCTTCGCCTTCGACAGGAGCTGCTGCGCCTGCCGGCCGTCGAGGCCTCGCGGCCGCGTCTGCGTCATCGGGCGGGCATGATACCCGGCCCCGCCAGCCGGAAGACTTCCGCGGTACCCTCGCCGTACCACGGGAATCGGACAACGAGTCCGGTCCTGGCGGCCGCGAAAGGAGCTTGCATGAACAGCCGCGAGTACTTCATCCAGTGTTTACAGCGCGAAAAGCCGACCTTCGTGAAGGTCTTCCGGGCGATTCCGCCCGATCAGCTCGCCTACCGGCCGCACCCGCGGTCCACCTCGGCGGGCGACCTCGTCTGGCTCCTCGCGGGTGAGCTGCATGACGCTTGCGACCTGATCGACCATCACGAGGTTGCCTTCAAGTCGACCCCCGCGCCCGCAAAGGTCGACGAGGCGATCGCCGTCTACGAGAAGAACGCCGCCGAGCTGGAGAAGCGGCTGGTCAAGGTGGACGACGCCGCCTGGGGGAAGAGCGCGAAATTCCTGGTCGACGGAAACGTGGCATGGGAGGCGCCGCTCGGCGACATGCTCTGGGGCTTCCTCTTCGACGCCATTCACCATCGGGGTCAGCTGTCGGCTTACCTCCGGCCGATGGGGGGGAAGGTCCCGTCGATCTACGGCCCGTCGGCGGACGACCCGGGGATGTAGCCCGGTAGCCCGCAGACCCGCTCCTTCCGGTCCGCCCCTCCGCCGCCGAAGGACGACGCCCTCTCCCGGCCGTTGGCGGCGATCGCTTCGGCTAGCCATTCCGCTCGAACGCAAGGTCGAGGAGCTTGTTCTCCAGGACCTGGCCGGCAGGCTCGGCCTCGAGCCGTAGGTAGTGCTCGGCCGCGGCCAGGAGGGCCCCCTGCGGAACGAGCCCGACGATCTCGGACCCCACGATCGGCACGCCGTGGCGCTCGGCCTCCGACTTCACCGTCTCGAACACCCGGTGGAGCGGGGTTTTCTCGAAATTGATCATGTTGATGGAGACCTGCGCGAGCTTCCGGTCCTCCAGGAAGACGCCCATCGCCTTCACGTACCGGTATCCCCCGCCTATGTGCCGGATCGCCTTCGCAATCCGGTCCGCGATCGCCTTGTCGGACGTGCCGAGGTTGATGTTGTACGCCACCAGAAACGTCCGCGCCCCCACCACCGTCGCCCCTGCGGTCGGGTGGGGCTCGCTTGGGCCGAAGTCCGGCCTCCACGACGGGTCGGTCATCTTTTTCCCGAGCCCTTCGAACTCCCCCTTCCGAATGGCCGCGAGGTTGCGGCGCTCCTCGGAGGTGGCCGCGTCCTCGTACAGGTAGACCGGAAGGGAGAACCGCTCTGCGATCCGGGCCCCGAGGTCCTTTGCGAGCCCCACGCAGTCAGCCGCGCTGACCCCCCGGATGGGGACGAAGGGGATGACGTCCACCGCTCCGAGGCGGGGGTGCGCTCCCTTGTGGGACCGGAGGTCGATCCGGTCGATGGCGGCGCCCACCATCGCCGTCATCGCGTCGACGAGGGCGGGCCCGTCGCCGAGGAAGGTGAAGACCGACCGGTTGTGGTCCGGATCCGAGGTCGAATCGAGGAGGAGGACGTCCCGAGTCGCCCCGAGCGCCGCGTCTCGGATCGCCGCGACCACCTCGCCCCGCCGCCCCTCGCTGATGTTCGGAATGCACTCGATGAGGCTTTTCATTCCACGCTCCGAATCGGGTAGTGCGATGATGGTACCCCTGGCCTCGTGAGGACAGGCCTTGATCGTGGTCCGAGCCGCTTGTTACGCTGACTTTTCGAGAGGATCGCATGCCAGAGACCGCCCCGTATCCGGGGAGTTCCTCCCTTTCCCCCGAGGCTCGCGAGAAGGTTTTGCAGACCTTTCAGCACACGCTCGAGCTCGCCCGCGGCGGCCGGAACGAGGAGGCGCTTCTCGGCTGCGACTTCATCCTCAAGATGGACCTCCGGTTCCTGCCGGCGCGCCAGCTTCTCGAGTCGCTCCGCGGCGTGTCAGCCGAAACGATCGTCGATCTCTCGCCCTTCGAGTCCATCGCGACCGGCCCGGAGGCGAGGCGGCCGGCCCCGAAACCGTCCCTGGCTCAGATCGGAAGAACGTCGTGTAGGGAAAGAGTGTAGATCTCGGTGGTCGCC
>CALFNC010000265.1 GCA_937902605.1 uncultured Acidobacteriota bacterium
CACACCGGGGACACGTCCTTCCGGACGGCTCGCGAACGGGAGGATCTGTTCCTTAGGCCAGCGGCAAGCGGTCAGCCCCGCCATGCCGAGAGACGCCGCCATAATTTTCAGGAATCCCCGCCGGGTCGCGGGAGCGACCAGCTCTTCCGACATGCCCGGGAACTCGTCTTTCGCCCATTGCTGGAATTCGGGCGAGTCGGCCAGCTCGTCCAGGCTTCGCCAGTAGCTTTTCCCCAACGGTGCCTCGCTCATCCTCGACCGATCCCCACCCTCTCGCCGGGCCGGCCAGGCCCTCCCCAGGTCTTAGCGGAGCAGGCGGCGCCTGCGCCGCCCGCGGTCACCGATGACATGTGTAACAGTCCGTAGACGGATTGATGTTTCGGGCCTCCCGAAGGCGCCGTCCGTACTTCACCGGGTCCTCCGGAGCGACCCAGTCCATCGACGTGACCGCTTCCGGCGGGCGGAGATGCCGGTCGGGATCGCGGTGGCAGTCGAGGCACCAGCTCATCGAGAGGGTCTCGACCTGCTTGACCACCTCCATCTTGTCGACCCGCCCATGGCACTCCACACATCCGACGCCCCGCGTCACGTGAGCCGAATGGTTGAAGTACACGTATTGCGGCAGGTCGTGAACCTTCACCCACGCGACCGGCATCCCGGTCGCGAAACTCTCGCGGATCGGAATCAACTTCTCGCTTCCGGCCCGGATCTTTGCGTGGCAGTTCATGCAGGTCTGTGTCGGGGGGATCGCCGCCTTCGCGGCGGTCTCGACCGACGTGTGGCAATACCGGCAGTTGATCCCGAGCTCCCCCGCATGCAGGGCATGGCTATAGGGGACTGGCTGTTCAGGCTGGTAACCGACCGCGAAAGTCTTGGGCGAACCACCGAGCCAGACGAGGAGCACGAGATAGGCCGGTACGGCGGCCAGCGAGATCCCGAGCACGGGGCGGAGGAGGTTGGCCCCCCTCGGAAAAACAAATCGACCCTTCGAGCCGTTCCCGTTCATCACGCACAATGCTAGACGATTTCCTTTTTAAGATGGAGAGTCGATCTCAACAATCTTCAGGGTCCCGTGATCGCGACAGACTCCTGTCTCAGGCCAGCCAGCGGGATTTTGAAGGAGAGGGGAGTGCTGCCATCCTCCTCCCGTAACTCGATCGTCAGACGCGGCTCCGGGCGGTCCCACTCGATGACAAGAGCCCCGAAGTTATTCGATCGAAGAGAGTTCTCGATGCGGTACTTATTTCGGTTGTTCGCGACGACGTTGTAGGCCGCCAGATTCAGTCCGCTCGCGGTCACATCCAGGAGCGGGTATCCAAGCCCAGCGTCCATTTCGGATATTTCGGCCAAATGGCGCTCTCCGGTCAAAAAGACCACCCCGGCCGCCTTCGTCCCGCGGAGCAAAGCGAAGAGGCGCTCGCGCTCGAAGGGGAAATTGGCCCATTTCTCGAAGCCCCCCTCCTCGACCGCGACCTGGATGTCCGAGACGATCAGGCGAACCTCGGCGGGCTTCCTCAGCTGCTCTCCCAGGAAGGCCCACTGCTCTTCGCCGAGATAGGTCGCCGCCGGATCGCTCTTCGGCGCGTACGGTCCGTCGGCACGATGCAGGAAACTGCTCTTCTTGAGCGGTGTCCGATTGAAACGCGTGTCGAGCAGGATCACCTGGAGACGCTTGCCCGGCGGCCCGAAGATGACCGAATCCCAGATCCCAGGACGGGTCCGTCTGGGCGAATCGGCCGGGACCCCGAAGAAGTCGAGGAAGATCCTCCGGACGGCTTCCCTCTTCCCCGGCTCGGCGGCCGGGTCGTCGATCCCGAAGTCTTCGTCGCCCCAGGTCGCGAGAATGTTCGCGCTCCTCCGGAGCTTCTGGAAGCCCGGATTGGCGCCCAGCTTCGCGATGTCCCGCTCCCTCTTCTCCATGTTCCCAGGGTCCTGCGGGTAATAGACGTCTCCCGTGAAGATGAAGAGGTCAGGGCGGAACCGCTGGATCGCGTCCCATACCGGCTGCCGCTTGTTCTGATCGACGCACGATCCGAACGCGACCCGATGGACCACCGGGACTTCCTCTGCAGGGCCTGAATCTGCGTGACCGGCCGATGGGAGAACGAAAGCCGTCAGCAGGGTGAGCGAGAGCGTCCCGAGTCCTCTCATGAATCTCGATTCTCCCATTCCGCTCCGTCCACGAAATCACCCGGGGCCTCCGTTTTCGCGAAGACGGGCACCAAGACCGTTCGCCACATCGTCGGACAAGAACTATCGGCGACATTCGGCCTCGGCGCAACCCCGCCCGCTAGAATCGCCGGCGTGGAGTTCACGGGCGAGCGGATCTTTCCCGCGACCTTCGAGATGGTCGCCAGAAGCGTGGCCTGGGCTCGCGAGACAGCCGCAGACGCCGAGCTCCCGTCCGGCCGTGCGCTCCACCTGGAGCTCGCCGTCGAAGAGGCCGTTGCGAACGTCGTCCGTCACGCGTACCCGGGGCGGCCCGGGGACTTCCGCATCCGGGTGACGGGCGACGTCGGCGTCGTCCGCGTCGAGCTCGAGGACTCCGGGATCCCCTTCGACCCGACGGAAGAAGGAGGGATCCCCGACGGTCCTGTTGGGCAACGTCCCGCCGGCGGACATGGGCTGCCGCTCATTCGGCGCGTCACCAGCCGCCTCTCCTACCGGCGCGAGGACGGGCGCAACCACCTCCTCTTCGAGCTGGTATCTGAGGGCTGAATGCTCCGCCGGCTGTCGATCGGTCCTCGTCTCGTCCTGCTCCTTCTCGCCGGCGCCGGGGCGGTCCTATGGGCCGTCGTCGGGTACAGCGCGAGGGCGTCACGGCGAATCCTGGAAGAGGAGCTGCAGGTGAAGGCCCGCGCGATTGCAGTCGCGACCGCCGGCCGCATCACGGATGCGAGCCAGTCGGTCGAGAGGACCGTGGACACACTCGCTCTCTCCCTCGAGACGCTCTCTCCGGCTGACGACCGCCTGGCCCCGCTCCTCCGCGAAGCGGTCAGGCGGAACTCGGACCTCTTCGGCTCGGCCGTGGCACGGGTTCCGGACAAACCCGCCGCTGCGCCCCACTACGTCCCCTACGTCTATCGGGCGAAAGAGGGACTCGCGGTGAGGGACCTCGCTACCCCTTCCTACGACGTCGGCCACCGCGACTGGTACCGTCAGCCCCTGGACCGCCGCCGGCCTGTCTGGAGCGAGCCGTATCTTGACGAAGGGGGCGGGGAGATCCTGATGGCGACCTACTCGGTCCCGGTCCTCTCCCGCGACGGGTCCGTCCGGGCGATCGTCACGGGAGACGTCTCCCTCGGCTTCCTGACGGAGCTCCTCAGCTCTCTCCCCGTCGGCGAGGCGGGATATGCCTTTCTCATCTCCCCGAGCGGGAAGTTCCTCGCCCACCCGACTCGTTCCCTAGTGATGAGAGAGTCGATCTTCGGCGTCGCCGACGCGAGGCGGGACCCGGTCCTCCGCGCCGTCGGGGAACGGATGACCCGCGGCGAGTCGGGGTTCGTCCCGATCCTCTCCCTGTCCTCCCGTAAGCCGTCGTTCGTCGCCTTCTCCCCGGCTTTGCCCCTCGGCTCCGTGGGCGTCATCTTCCGCCGCGAAGCGATCACGGGGCGCGTGAACCGCCTGACGGCCGCCCAGGTGCTGATCGGAGCCGCTGGATTCCTGATCCTGGTCGGAGTGGTCTTCACGGCCACCCGCTCGATCGTCCGGCCGATTCGCGACCTGGAGCGGGCCACCACGGCCCTCGCCCGCGGAGACCTCGACACCCCGATTCCGGTTCTCAGCGGTCGGGACGAGGTGGCCCGGCTCGCCTCCGCTTTCGCGACGATGCAGACGGATCTTCGGACGCACATCGAGGAGCTGAAGGTCGCCACCAAAGCCCGGGAACGCCTCGAAGGCGAGCTCCGTATCGCCCGCTCGATCCAGAGGGCTCTCATCCCGAAGGAGATCGTCCAGCGGCCCGAGTTTGACCTCGCCGTCCTCCTGGAGCCCGCACGCGAGGTGGGCGGAGACTTTTACGACTTCTTCGAGCTGGACGGCGACCGTTTCGTCCTGGCGGTCGGCGACGTCTCGGGAAAAGGGATACCGGCCGCGCTGTACATGTCGGCCGCCGGGACGCTCCTCCGGGCCCTCGTACGCGAGCAAGGCGACCCGGGGCTGGCCCTCACGCGCCTCAACGCCGAGCTCTCTGCCAACTCGGCGTCGTCGATGTTCGTGACCCTATTCGTCGCGGTGGTCCATCTCCCGACTGGCGAGTGCCTGACCGGGAACGGCGGGCACAATCCGCCCTTCGTAGCGCACCCGGACGGGAGCGTGGACTTGCTACCGGTCCTTCCGGGGTTCGTGATCGGTCCGAAGCGCGGGCTCACGTACCGGTCCGGGAGCTACACCCTCGCCCCGGGGGAGACGCTCCTCCTCTACACGGACGGGGTCACCGAGGCGATGGATCGGGCCGAGAACATGTTTGGGTCGGAACGAACCGCCGCGTGCCTTTCGCGTTCGGCTTCCCTCGGATGCGGCCCGGTCGTCCAGACAATCCGGAAGGCGGTCGCGGACTTCTCGGACGGCGCTCCGCAGTCGGATGACATCACCATCCTCGCGTTCCGCTATCCCGGAGACCTCCTGCCTCCTCTTCCCGGAACCGCTCCTGTACGATCGCTCGAAGGGGGAACCGCGCGATGAACGTCACTCGGGTCAACCACGGGTCTCACTCGGTCGTGACTCTGACAGGCCGTCTGGACACCGAGACCGCCCCCGGCTTCGAGGATACGTGCGGCCGCTGGATCGACGGAGGGTCGCTTCGGCTTCTGTTCGACTTCTCGACCCTCTTCTACGTCAGCAGCGCCGGTCTGCGCGCCCTCTTCGCGGTTGCGAAGAAGGCCACGGGAGCCGGCGGCGGCGTGGCCGGGTACGGCGCAACCGGGGCTGTCCAGGAGGTTTTCCACTTCGCGAGCTTCGCGGAGATCGTCCCCCTCGCGGAGGACGCCTCCTCGGCTCTCGCGCTCCTCTGAACGGCGCTTCACTCCCCTTTAATTGCAAGGACCTGTCCCGCCGAGTACGCGTTGAATTCGGGGGCGTACATGGACTGGACCGTCGCCGGCCCAACGCGGAACGTCCCCGCCGTCGCCGCACGGAGGCGGACCTTGAACGTGTACTCCCCAGCCGGAAGCTGCTCGAAGAAGAAGTTCGACGCGCTATCCCGGATCTCCTCGTACCACGAGATTCCCAGGTCCCACCGGTACCGGGACACGGGGCTCTCCGGCTCGAAGCCCGCGCCCCGGGGATCGCGGAGGTGGACGTACTCCGCCGCGTGCTTCGTCCGGAGCGACAGGTGGACCTCGACCTGGTCGCCGATCTCGACGGCCGCCCCGTCCGCGAGCGGGCGAAGGACCCACTCCTTCCCTTCCAGCACGCGCTTGAAGGTGGTCCGGCTCACCCGGAAGAAGTCCCCGCGCTCCTCCGCGGGAAGACGGTCGGTGGCGAAGTGCCAGGCCGCCGACGCGAACGCGAACCCCTGGCTCTCCTTGGACACCGAGATCGTCGACATCGTCTTCGGGTCGACCTTCTCTCCCGGGATCACGACCTGGTTCTTCTTTCCGGTGTAGCGGTCGGGCTCGAACGTGAAGGTGACTTTCTGCGGCCCGACCGTCACGGTCGCGTCCTCGCGGATGCCCAGCGCGCCTTCCTTCTTCAGGTAGTGGGCGAGGGCGTAGATCACCTCGGCCGTCGCGCGCGTGGACTTCCACTGGTTGAGCTTCTTGTTCAGGAGGAGCCACTGGACCAGCCCTTCGCGCCTGGCATCGGCCGGTTTCAGCTCTGACAGCGTCCGGAGGGCAAATGCCTGCGTCTCGATGGTGTCGTTGTACCAGAGCCAGGAGCGGTCCTCGGGTGCCCAGAAGGTTCCCTGCTCGTCGTTCGTCTTCGACGAGTCCATCACGCTGTCCCAGACCAGCTTGGCGTCGGCGGGCCGTCCCATCCTCTTCAGCGTCAGCGCCAAGAATCCCTTCAGATAGGGCGAGTGCTGCTTCCAGTGCCGGAACGAGAAGTCGAGGATCTCCTTCCGATCGGATGGCGAGAGCGCCCCGTTCGTGTAGCTCTCGTCGGGATAGCTCGACGCCGCATAGTTCAGGGAGGTCAGAAACTCCCAGCAGCAGTCGTCGGCCATCATCCTCTTCAGATCCGACCGGAAGTAGCCCGCGAGGTACTGCCAGCCCCGCTGCACCATCTCCTTCGGGACGTCCACGCCGAACTCGGCCGCGTGCGCGAACCCGTGTATCAGGTAGAGCGTCATGTAGGGCGACGGCGGGCCGCCCGGCCACCAGGGGAACGACCCATTCGCGTTCTGCGCTTTCCGGAGCCTCGCGAGCGCGGAGTCACGATTCGCCTTCGCGACCCGCGGGTCGAGGACGTTCGTCAGACCGTGGCCGGCGTCTTTCCCGCCGCGGGCCGCCTGGAGCCACGGGGTCTCCTCCAAGGCCATCTTCCGGTTCGGGTCCGCCTGGTCCCACGTCTCGAGCGGCGTCTCCCGCTTCGACATCTCGGCAGCCATTCGGGCGACGGCCGGGTAGCCGGCGTAGAGGCTCGAGACGATGCCCGTCGAGACGAAACGGTTCAGGGTCTGCTCCGTGCACTCGTATGGGAAGTCGATCAGGTACGGGAGCGCCTGCAGGACCGTGTAGAAGAGCTGGGCGTCGACGGTGACGACGAGCTGCTCGTGGGTCAACGTCGGGTCATCCGCCTTCGCCATGTCCTCGAAGGTCATGGTCTTCGCGTCGCGGTTCTTCAACGTCACGAATCGCGACTGGACGAGGTGGAGCCGTCCGGGGAGCACCGGCACGGGGCGAAGCTCGCCGTCCGCGTTCGACCCAGAGACCGCCGTGACCCGGAAGGCGGCCATCTGGAGCGCCTTCGGGGCCCTGACGGCGAAGCGGACGTTCGCTCCGCCTCCAGCCGCGGCCTTGAAGGATCGGGCCGGCGCCGCCTCGAGCCCGAACGCGGCGTTCAGGCTCTCGTTGGTCTCCGGGTCGACGACATCGAGCGTCACCTTCCCCGCCATCTCGACGTCGGACGCGTTGTTGACGACGACCTTCAGCTCGGCGGAGTCCCCCTCCCGGAAGAAGCGAGGGAGGTAGGGCCGAACCATCAGGTCCTTCACACTCTTCGTCTCCTTCCGGACCGACGCGCCTTTGAGGTCCTTTGTCACGGCATGCACCCACACGTTCCAGGACGTGACCGAGTCGGGGACCGTGAACTCGATGATCGCCGTCCCGTCCGGACCCGTCAGGAGGTTCGGGCGCCAGAAGGCGGTCTCGGAGAAATCGCTCCGGAGAGAAACGGTCGCTTCGGCCGGGGCATTACTTTCCTCCTTCGCCGCCGCCTTCTGCATGGGCGCCGCGGCAGGAGCCGGCGGGGCCGACTGCGCCATCATCGCGTCTGCGCGCATGACGCCTCCTGCCATGGTGCCCCTTCTCCCTGTACCGCCGATACCATGGCTGTCGTAGAACTTGAGATGGTCGGGCTGGAATGACGGCAGGTCCGGCCGCGAGCGGCCCGACCCCTGGACCCAGAAGGTCCTGGCCTGGGCGAGGGTTGATCGGAGCCAGCCGACGGACGGGCGGACGGGATAGAGGGAAGAGACGGCCGGCGGGTGGTGCGGGGCGAAGAGGTCGAGACTCCGGTCGTACATATACGCGAGCAGCTCGGCGGCGCCCGCCTCGGCGGGCTTGCCGTCCGGAGCCTTCACCTTCACTGAGAAGGTCTCCTTCGCCCCTGGGCGCAGGCGGTCTCGGAAGGTGGTGAACTCCAGCGAAAGCTCCTTGTCGTCCCACGGGACCATGACGCTTGCGGTGGAGCGGAAGAACTGGTGGTCCCGCATCCCGCTGAGCGCGAGCCCGAAACCCCCTCGCTCCTTCTCGGTCACCGGGATTTCGATCACCCCGCCGCTCCCGGCCTCCACCTCGCGGCGCGCGCCTGGAACATGCCGGACCT
>CALFNC010000266.1 GCA_937902605.1 uncultured Acidobacteriota bacterium
ATCTCACCTCTCTCTTCGACGGCCCGCCGCAGCCGGGTGCGGTGGACCCCGAGGCGTGGATCCGCTCGAACCCCGCCGCCTTCTGCAACACGCGCGACGCGGATCTCCTGGGTCGCATCCTGTCGGGCTTCGACCAAGACACGCGGGACTTCTTCCGCTGGCGGGTGGAATACACGCCGGAGGAACTGGGCGACCTGGTCCGGTCGAGGCTGAACCTCGACCTCGGACCGATCGTGGACCTCACTCCTTTGGCGCGCGGTCCCTCAGGGCGGATCTACCGCCTCCGGATCAGCGGCGAACGCGGGAAGATCGTCGTCGGCAAGGAGCTGGAGATCCGCCGTGCCCTCTCCCGCTCTCACCTTTACAGCTCGGCCTTCGTCGTGGACCGCGAGGCCAGCCGGTTCATCCTGACGGGGGCCGGCTGGGGGCATGGCGTCGGCCTCTGCCAGATCGGGGCCGCGGTGATGGCCGCCGGTGGCAAGACATACCGGGAAATTCTCGCGCACTACTACCCCGGGACGACGGTCGGCCGGCCCGCCTGAAAGCATGGATCCCGGCGCTGTCGGTCAGTTCGTAGCTGGCTCGCAGCGATGGCGACGCTGACCGAGCGCGCCCTCTCGGGCTGCCGACATGCTCACGGCTCGGGACCCAGCGTGAGGAGGTATGCGACGAATCCATGGGCGCAGTCGCAGCCGTGGACCGCGCGCCCGGCGGAGAAGAGGACGTGGTGGCTCCTGCCGAGATCGACGATGAACCCGGCGTTGAAGTGGATCTCCGGGCTTCGTCCCTCCTGAGGCGGCGTCTGGTAAAAGACCTCGATGCCCGGGCTGAAGAAGGGTGTCGCCTGGACCTGGGCTTGCCACCCGGCGTACCACCAGTTCCGGCTCCCCTGCCCGGGGTTGATCCAGTAACCACCGCCGCCGTAGGTCGTCACTTTCCCGAAGCTCTTCTGGAGCCACACCGGAAGAAAGACGCGGACGTGGCCGGCCCCGAGACCACGCCCCGCGTCGCCGGTCGGCACCTCGACGAGCGGGAACGTCCCGATCTGGGGCCGTCCTTCCGTCTCCTCGACGAATCGGAATTTCGCCCCCGTCTCGATGTCGCCAAGGCCGAGCGTGGTCCCGCTTCCCCCGGCTCTCGCGTAGGCGACGGGGACGATGAGATGGAGCTGGAGGTTTGGCGCGGCCCCGAGGTTGACCTCGAAGTGAGGGACGTCTCCGGCCCGGTCTCCGCCATCGGTCGTCCGGGTCGCGGCCAGATAGAGCTCCCAATGGCCGAGAGGAACCGGCTCCGGATCGTCCGTGACGTACGGAGGTCCCGAGAGAGCCGGCGCCGCCGCGAGGAGAACGCAGCTGGCGAAGGCGAACCAGGCTCTTCGTCTCCGTCGCTGCGAACTCATCCGGGAAGTCTAAGACCGGCCGCGGGCCGCCGGGCAAGATGCCGAACGCGGTCTGGCGCGATCGGGGTAGAGTGTGCGGCGTGAAGTGTTCCGCCTACGGCAAGACTGACATCGGCCTCCACCGCACGAAGAACGAGGATGGATTCGTAATCCGTGACCTCACGCGGGAGACCACGTTCGAGCCTGCCGTCGTCGTGGAGCAACCGGTCGGCGCACGCGGAATCTTGTTCGCGGTCTGCGACGGGATCGGAGGGCACCACGCGGGAGAGGTCGCCAGCTCTCTGGCCCTCGATACCCTCGAGACGGAGATGCAGCTGCTCTCCAACGCATGCCCCCGTCCCGAGCTCTTCAAGAAGGCGGTGGAGGCCGTGAACCGGCGGGTCTGGACCGAGGCGTCGGTCCACCCAAAGCTGTCGGGAATGGGGACCACGCTCACTGCCGCGGTCATCTGCCAGAAGCGGGTGCTCATCGCGCACGTCGGCGATTCGAGGGCTTACTTCGCACGAGGCGGCCGTGTCGAGCAGATCACCAAAGATCAGTCGATCGCCGGGCAGCTCGTCGCATCCGGGGCCATGACGGAAGAGCAGGCGCAACAGACCCCGTTCCGCCACGTTCTCCTGCAGGCCGTCGGCACGAAGGAGAAGGTGGAGATCGCTCTCGACGGGATCGACCTCGTCCGAGGGGATACGCTCCTCCTCTGCAGCGACGGATTGAGCGGAAAGGTCGGCATTACGGATCTGGCCGGCCACCTGGCGGGAGACGACCTGAATGCCTGCGGGGACGCGCTAGTGGCGCTCGCGAACGAGCGTGGCGGCGAGGACAACATCACCGTCATCATCGCCCGCGTCTCCTGACCTGAGGAGGTCCAAGAAGGCGCCGTTCCTGTCGAAAGCTCGGCTCGGCGGAAGGGAGATCGAAGATGAAGATGTCGGCACGGGGAAACGCACCGAAATTCGGCACCTGGATCATCTGCCTGGTTCTCTACGTGGTCGCGCTTGCCGGCCATTTTGGCGTGATCCAGCCCGGCCCTGTTCTCGTGACGTGGTCGTGGATCCTCGGCTTCGGCCTTCTCCTGATCGCGTGCCGGTATCGAGGCATGTAACGAACTAGCCCCTAGAATGCCGCCCGAGTGGTGGCGAGAGCGCGGCGCGGCGAACCGAAGCAGGGTGTCCCCGAGGTCCTCGGCCGGTTCGGGTTCTTCGCGCGCGGCATCGTCTACCTCTTCGTCGGCGGGATCGCCGCACGCGTCGCCCTCCTTGCGCGCGGGCTTCCGGAAGGGCCGGCCGGCGCGCTGCAAGAGCTCCTCGAGGGGTGGCACGGGCGCGCCGCGCTCTGGGTCGTGGCGGCCGGGCTCCTCTCCTTCGTCGTCTACCGGCTCGCGGACTTCGTGCGCGCGCCGTCGCCGATCGCGAAAATCGTTTCGCTCGTCGGCGCTATCGGCGCGCTCGTCCTCGTCTGGACGTCTATCCGGATCGTCCTGAACGTGCGTAGCGGCGGCGCGCCGGCCTTTCGCGAGTGGGGTGGGCGCCTGATGGCAAATCCGTGGGGCCGCGGCGCGCTCGCGCTCGGAGGCGCGATCGCGGTCGTGGCCGGCCTCGTCGAGGTCGTCCGCGCGGTCATCGGAAAGCTCCCCAAGGACTTCGTCGCCTTGGTCATCGCGCGCGACAGCCGGAAGTGGGCGTCCCGCCTCGCGCGGTTCGGCCTCCTGGCGCACGGGACTGTGATCGTGCTCGTGGGCCTCTCCGTCTTCCGCGCGGCGGTCCTCACGAACCCGCGCGAGATCGTCGGGACCGGGGGCGCCCTTCGAAAGCTGACGCTGATAGAAGGCGGGCCGGCACTCTTCGCGGTCGCCGCCATCGGGCTCCTCGCATACGGGCTCTCGATGCTGGTCCTCGCCGCACACCGGCGGCGGCGCCTCCGCTGAGAGCGTCAACCCGAAAGCCGTCCCGCGGTACCGCGAGATCCTCGTGCACGATTACCCGGGG
>CALFNC010000267.1 GCA_937902605.1 uncultured Acidobacteriota bacterium
GGGCATACCGGTCGAGGGTCGAAATCTCCTCGCCGGCCAGGAGGTAACGTCCGGAAGACGAACCCGAGCGTCTGGTTCCTCTTCTTGGCGAGGGCATACCGGTCGAGGGTCGAAATCTCCTCGCCGGCCAGGAGGTAACGTCCGGACGAAGGGCGGTCGAGACAGCCCATGATGTTCATCATCGTCGACTTCCCGGAGCCCGAGGCCCCCATGATGGCCACGAACTCTCCCTCCTCCACCGCCACTGAAACGCCGCGCAGGGCGTGGACCTCGACGTCCCCCATCAGGTAGACCTTTGCGACCTCCTCGAGCGCCACGAGCGGAGCCGACGAGCCCATACGCCTCAGAGGCCCCGGCGGGGGAAGCCGCCCTGGCCGGCTCCGGGCTGCTGGGTCGACGCCGGTCGGGCGTCGCCCACCGTGACGTCGGTGATCACCGCGTCCCCTTCTTTCAGGTCTCCTTCCACCACCTCGGTCAGCGAACCGTCGGAAACCCCGATACGGACGTTCACCTGCTGGGGCTTCCCGTCACGCAGGACCCAGACGGTCCTCCGGTCGGAGCCGGGCGCTGGTCCGCCGCCCTGCCGGCGTCCGCCGCCGGAGCCCGGTCCGCCTCCGCCAGGCCACCTTTCTCCGGGTGCGACCGCCCCTCCACCGGGAGTCGTCGCGGGAGACTTCGGGGCCTCGGCTCGCCCTCCTGGCCCTCCCAGCGCGGCCCCTTCGGCCTTCGGCGTGGGGCTCAGCTTCGCCTGGAGCTCCGTGGGCGGCCGGAAACGCATGGCGGCGTTCGGGACACGGAGGGCTTCGTCCCGCTGCGCCCAGATGAAAGTGCAATTCGCGGTCATCCCCGGCCGCAGCTTCAGCTCGGAATTGTCCACGTCGATGACGGCGTCGTAAGTCACGACGTTCTGGAGGGTCTGCGGGGCGTTACGGACCTGCCGGACCTTCCCCACGAACCGCTCGGTCGGGTAGGCGTCGACCGAAAAGGAGGCCCGCATGCCGGGGGTCAGCTTGCCGATATCGGCCTCGGCGACGCTCGTGTCGACCTGCATCTTCTGGAGGTCCTCCGCGATCAGGAAGAGGGTCGGCGCCTGGAGCGAGGCCGCTACTGTCTGGCCGACGTCGACGTTCCGGGAGATCACGGTCCCGTTCGTCGGCGACCGGATGTCAGTGTAGGCGAGGTTCACCTCCGCCTGGTGGAGCTGCGCTTTCGCCTGCTCTACCGTCCCCACGGCGGCGTCCACGCCCGCCCTGTTCGCGTCGGCCGTCGCCTGGGCCGTCTCGTAGTCCGCCTGGGCGATAAGCTGCCGAGCCGCCAGCTCCTTGCTTCGCTTCGCCTGGCGGTCGGAGTCGACCGCCTGGGCCTTCACCTTGGCGAAGTTTCCCTGGGCGGCGATCACGTTGGCGCGGGCCTGCTGGACGGCGGCCTCGAAGAGCCGTGGGTCGATCTTGGTGACCAGCTGCCCTTTCTTCACGGTGGAGTTGAAGTCGGCGTGGAGGGCCGCGATCGTCCCGGAGACCTGCGTCCCGACCTGGACCGTCACGATCGCCGAGAGTGCGCCGCTCGCGGTGACTCGCGCCACGATCCGGCCGCGGTCGACCTTTGCCGTGTCGTAGCGGACCTGCTTGCTGTCGCGGACCTTCTGGAACCTCATCCAAACTGCAACACCCGCTACGAGGACGAGGCCCAACGCAATAGCAGCCGTCTTCTTTCTCGACATCCATTCCCCCGAAGCGTTCCCAGATGGAGAACGCACTCAGCATTCGACGCGGAACGCCACCGCGAGGTTTACCTTCCCAACAAAAAGGGTAGCTCGAGTCTTTCCCGCAGCGGCGCGTCACCGAGGGCGCGGTGGCAGGCGGGAACCTGTCGTACCCTCCGGACTTGGGGAAACGGATCGAGCGGTGCCGAAAGAGCCCCGAGGAGCTGGTCTCGGATCCGAGTACGAGCGCAAGAAGGCCACGCTGCTCCGGATGGTCTAGCGGGCTTTTCGTCCCCCGCGGCTTTTCGTCGCTCGAGGTCCCGGCTTCTTGTCGCCTGTCGAGAGCGTCGCGTCCGGGGGCTCGGAAGCCTTGGTCTGGTCCCCGATGACGGTTTTCACAGGGCAGATGGAGAAGACTAGGCACTTCCGGCACCCGACGGCCAGGGCGATCGGACAAAGAATCATCTCGTCCTCCTTGATCCATCATAGGCCGCCCCGTCGGCGGGGGCGTTCAGGGAGGGGATCCGATAATCCGGAGAGCCGGACCCGTCGGAGGACGGAGGAGGAGTCACCATGCGAATTGCGATCGTCGGAGCAGGGGCCGTCGGCAGCTACTACGGAGGGACCCTGGCACGGGCTGGGAATGAGGTGGTGATGCTGGCTCGCGGGGAGCACCTCCGGGCGCTCATCGAGAAGGGGATCGAAGTGCATTCGCCCGGAGAGACCTTCGTGGCGCGGGTGGAGGCGACGGCCGACCCGAAGTCGATGGGGCCGGCCGACTTCGCGATCGTGGGGGTGAAGACATACTCCCTCGCAGAGGTCGTCCCGGCGCTCTGGCTGCTAGCCGAGGCCGGCGCCACGATCGTCCCGTTTCTGAACGGAGTCGACGCGGCGGAGCGCCTGGAGGAGGCCGGCATCCCGAAGGAACGAATTCTCGGCGGCCTGACGTCGGTGAGCGTCGTCCGGACGGGGCCCGGCGTCGTCGAGCGGCGGAGCCCGTTCCAGAAGGTCACGGTTGGCGAGCTCAGGGGCGGAGTCTCCGCCCGTGCGGAGTCCCTGGGGGCCGCGTTTCGGGAGGCGGGCGCGGAGGTGACCGTCTCGGCGGACATCACTGCGGACCTGTGGCGAAAGCTGGCGTTCATCGCGACGATGGGGGCGGCATGCGGCCTCTCCCGCTCGCCGATCGGCGGCGTCCGGAAGACCGCGCTGGGGGCTCTCCTGATCGAGCGCGCCGTCCGCGAGGCCTTCGCGGTGGCGCGGGCGAGGGGGGTGAACCTGGCGCCGGACGAGGAAGCGAAGACGCTCCAGTTCCTCGCCTCCCTCGGCGATGGGATGAAGCCGAGCATTCTGGTCGACCTCGAAGCCGGGAACCGCACGGAAGTCGAGGACCTCTCGGGCGCGATCTCGCGGCTTGGGCGACTGACGGGTGTCGAGACGCCGATCCACGACACGGCGACGGCGGCCATCGGGGCGGCATCAGCAACGGCCTGAGGCCGGGAAGTGGCACGGCCGCGGCGGCGGCCCGAACAGGATCAGACCGTCAACGGCTCCAGCTTCGGAGGGGGGGCGGTGAAGGCACTTTTCGTGTTCTGACGAAGAGGCGCTCTATCTCTCTCTCGGGGAACACGGCCCCGGGTTCCCCTGATAAGTCATGGCCGCCCTCGGCGGAGGCGCGAAGCGCATCCCTAGACGAACATCGAGTCGCTGAGCCGCTTCAGCATCGGCAGGCCCCGGATCTCCGTCTCGAAGAGCGGGACGATGGCGCGGACGCTGCCGTCGAACTTCTGCCAGACGGTCTTCATGTGCTCGTCCTGCATCGCGA
>CALFNC010000268.1 GCA_937902605.1 uncultured Acidobacteriota bacterium
GACTTCGACCGGGACCGACTCCTGCCCCTCCTTGATCCGGACCAGCTCCTCGGCGCAGACCTTGCGCGAGGTCGTTAGGATGCTCGCCGCGTCGGCGGCGGTCCTCCGGGACAGCTCCCGGGCGACCTCCGCCACCGACGGGAGCATCCGCTTCCGGGCGCGGGTGGAGGTCGATTCGAACTCGGAGTCGTTGCCGCTCATCCGGCCAGCTGCTCCCAGTCCTCGCCGGGCGCGTCGAGAGCGATCGCCAGGCCGCCGATGGCCCCGGCGAAGACCGGGTCCTCGATCGGACGGACCGACCCGCCGCCCACGTTAGCGAGAGCCTTCTCCAGGGCCGCCGACAGGCCGCGGATCTGCGACCCGCCGCCAGCCAGGAGGACATTCCGGCGGACCCTCTCCTGATACTCGGGCTCCACCCGCGAGAGAAGATCGAGCATCGTCTCGGAGAGCGGTGCCACCAGGGTCTCGCACGCCTTCCGCATTTCGCTCGTGATGTCGAGGAGGGTCGGCTTCCCGGAGACCGGCGCCGTCACGTGGACCGGCGCTCCCGGCTCGCCTACGAAGCCATTCGCCTCCTTCCACTCCCGGATCATGTGGATCGAGAAGCGGGCCTCCGGGTGCCGGGCCTTCACCAGCATCATCAGCTGGTCGTCCACCGCGTCGCCGGCGTTCGTCAGCGTCCGCTGGTCTTCCTCGGTCGGGTAGCGGCCATTCATCACGCAGAAGTCGGTCGTCCCCGCGCCGATGTCGATAATCATCGTATGGAGCAGCGCGTCCAGCCCGTACGCCACCGCGAATGGCTCCGACACGATCATCAGCGCGTCAGCCACTCCCTTCACGGCGGTCCTGAGGTTCTGGCGCGAGACGCGGAGCGCCTCGGCCGGCACGCCGACCACCGCCTGCACCTTCTGGCCCTCCGTCGGGGCCGCGAGGGAGATCAGGTGCCTGAGCAGCTCGCGCACCGCGGCCTCGTCCTTCTCGGAGCCCTCCTTGATCAGCCCGCGCTCCAGCGGGCGGTGGAGGTCGAGCATCGGCCGGTTTTCGAGCGCCTCGCGGCCGAAGAGGATCGGCTTCTTGACCACCTTGCGCGCCACCATGTCGACGGGCCACCCGACGTAGCTCTCGACGACGTGGCGGGAGCCGTTCGACGCGGTAATCGCGCTCCGAGAGGTGCCCAGGTCGATTCCCACGTGGAGGAGGTCCTTCTTCCCGGCCATTCGGTCAGCTCCCTTTCTCTGTCTTCCGACCCGCCGTCCGCGGCGCCGGTTCCCGCGAGTCCATGTAGCTCCTAAGCCCCTGGAAGATCGAGGCGGCGATCCGCTGCCGGTAGTCAGTCCTGGCGAGAAGCCGCGCTTCCGCCTCGTTCGAGACGCACGAGACCTCTACAAGGATACCCGGCATCTCGGTCCCGATCAGCACCGCGAGCGGGGCGCTCTTCACCCCGCGGTCGTAGAGCTCCCGGTTCGCCTCGTGGAGGCCGGAAAAGAGGCTCTTTTGCACCTCCCCGGCCAGGCGGCGGGACTCCTCCTGCCGCACCCCGGCGTAGACCCCATCGAGCAGTTGCCTGAAGTCCGAGAGCGAGTAGCCCGACCCCTGGTTCTCGATGCGGGCCACCTCCGCGATCTGCGGGCCGTCGGCGGCGCCCAGGAAGTAGGTCTCCACCGCGCGCGCCTCCTTCTGGGGGATCGAGTTCACGTGGATCGAAACGAACAGGTCTGCGTGCTCGGCGTTCGCCATCGCGACCCGCTCCCGGAGCGCCAGCGCCCGGTCGTCCGCCCGCGTCATCCCCACCTGGAACCGCGCTTCCTCGAGGAGCGCCCGGAGCCGGCGGGCCACGTCGAGCGTGACCTCCTTCTCGACGAGGCCCGAGGCGGCCGAGGCCCCTGGGTCGGCTCCGCCGTGGCCGGGGTCGAGGACCACCTTCCCCACTTCCAGCCGGAAGAGCGTCGGGGCAATCGCGCGCGGGGCCTGGTGCAGCCCGGCGAGCGGGGCCTGGGCCGCGGTCCCCGGCGTCACGACCAAGACCTCGGGCTTCTCCGCGCCGCCCGTCGAGATCGCGTTCACCGACAGGAAGACCACCACGCCCGCCGCCGCGGCGGTCAGCGCCCGGGCTGGCCAGCGCCACTGCCATCGCGGACGCCAGAAGCGGCGCTCGATGTAGGCGCGATCGTCCAGCAGCTCCACGTTCTCGCGGATCGCGCCCCGCAGGATCTCCTTCTTCAGCTTTTCCAGCTCGCTCATGCCAAACGATTCCGAAAGCATAGTTTGAGCCGCTCCCAAGGGCGTGTCCATCCCCGCGGGGCGAGCAGGAAGTCAGCTCCGGATCATCGTCAGCAGCATCTTGAACGGCGCCACGGCGCTCACGCCGTGCGGGATCCCCGCCGGGAGGAGGATCGCCTCGCCCCCCTTCACCCGGTGCGGCACGGAGCCGATCGAGATCTCGGCCTCGCCCTCGAGCACCTGGACCAACGCCTCGAACGGCGCCGTGTGCTCGCTCAGCGCCTGCCCCTGGTCGAACGCGAAGAGCGTGATCGTCCCCGTCGGCTTCTTCACCAGCGTCCGGCTCACGACCGACGCCGGCTGCGTCTCCACCAGTCTGGCCAGGACGACCGGTCCCCGAGAGAGCGCGTCCTGCACCACCGGCAACGCCTCCTTTTCATTCTTTCCGTCCATCTTTTCCTCCCTAGCCCACCCGGGGGCTTTTCAGCAGACTGCTGGGTGCGCGGCGGGAAGGCCCGAAACGACTCCGCCCTCGCCATGCGCCGCGGTTTCCCGGAATGCTACAGGTCACCGCGCACCCTCGGATATGACACCGGTCATTTGGCCCCAAATGTATCTTGACTGGCTCGAACGGTCGGGGCTAGCGTGATGATCGTCGGTTTCATCAGTTCCGGACGGCCAGGGACAAGGGTTTCCGGTCCATCGTTCGACAAGCTCGATATGGCCGTAATCGGCACCGCAGCGCCACCTTACGGGTGTGACGGCATGTCCACCCAAGGGGGCAGAGCCTGCGGCGTCGATCGCCCAGCCGCGACCCGCGCTCCGGCGCCGTCCGCCGCCACCATCTGAACGAGTCGGCCGTGCAGAAGGCGGTGAAGAAGGCGGTCGCGCAGGCCCGGCTGACCAAGCCCGCCAGCTGCCACACCTTCCGGCACTCGTTCGCCACCCACCTCCTCGAGGAGGGGTACGACATCCGCACCATCCAGGAGCTGCTGGGCCACAGCGACGTCAAGACCACCATGATCTACACCCACGTCCTCAACCAGGCCGGCGGCC
>CALFNC010000269.1 GCA_937902605.1 uncultured Acidobacteriota bacterium
TGGAGTTCAGACGTGTGCTCTTCCGATCTGGCTGCGTGGCGAAGGTCACGTAGGCCCCGCAGAGCGGCGCCTTCTTCTTCGGATCTCTGATGACGACTTTCAACGTCCAGGTCCTCCTCGGGAGGATGAAGTCTAACCCGGCGACAACCCGCGCTCTAGAATGGATACCATGAGCGCCGCCGTCGAACAGACCTCCCTCACCGGCCTCCGGCCCCCCCGCCGCGGAAAGGTCCGAGACATCTACGACCTGGGGGACCGGCTGCTGCTCGTCGCCACCGACCGGATCTCCGCGTTCGACGTCGTGCTCTCGCCAGGCATCTCCGGCAAGGGGATCATCCTGACGAGGCTCTCGAACTTCTGGTTCCGCAAGTTCTCGGGGGAGGTCCGGAATCACTTGGTGGAGACCGACGCCGGTAGGTTCCCGCCGCCCCTCGATCAGAGCCGCCCCGTCCTCGAGGGGAGGAGCGTCCTGACGAAGAAATGCCAGGTCGTCCCGTTCGAGTGCGTCGCCCGCGGCTACCTGGCCGGGACCGGCTGGAAGGACTACCGCCGGACCGGATCGGTTTGCGGCTACCGCCTTCCGCCCGGCCTCGTCGAGGCCCAGAAGCTCTCGGACCCGCTCTTTACTCCTTCCACGAAAGCGCTGGCCGGCCACGACGACAACGTCACGTTCGACGCGATGGCGAACGAGATCGGCCGCGACCTGGCGGGCAAGCTCCGCGACCTGACGATCGCAATCTACCTGCGCGCCGCGGAGTACGCCCACTCCCGCGGGATCCTGATCGCCGACACGAAGTTCGAGTTCGGCCTCGATGAGAACGGCCAGGTGGTCTGGCTCGATGAGGCGCTTACTCCCGATTCGTCCCGGTTCTGGGAAGCCGACCTCTACCGCCCAGGAGGCTCCCCGCCGTCGTACGACAAGCAATTCGTCCGAGATTGGCTCGAGTCGACCGGATGGAACAAGACACCGCCCGCCCCGGTCCTCCCGCCAAGCGTCGTCGAGGGGACCCGCAGGCGGTATGTCGAGGCGTTCGAGCGTCTCACCGGCGAGGAGCTGAAGCTGCCCGGGTAGGCCGTCAGCCGCCAGTCCTGGCGAGCAGCTCCTCGACGCTCGTGACCGGGACGACCTCGAGGTCCGGGAATGCCGCCGCCTCGGCGGCGTTGCCCCCCGGGATCACAACCCTCCGGAACCCGAGCGAGACGGCTTCCCGGAGCCGAAGGGGGGCGTCGGTGACGGCGCGCACCTCGCCGAGGAGACCGACCTCGCCGAAGAGCGCCGATTCCAGCGGCAGAGCGCGACCCCGATAGCTGCTCGCCACCGCGGCCACCACAGCCAGGTCCGCCGCCGGTTCCTCACTCTCCGCCCCGCCGGCGAGGTTGAGGAAGACGTCGTGCCCGGAGAGGGCGAGCTTCCCGTGCCGCTCGAGGACCGCCAGGAGGAGAGCGAGCCGCGTCGAGTCGAACCCGATCGCCGTTCGCCGCGGGGTCCCGTACTTGGACTCGACCGTCAGGGCCTGAACCTCGACGAGAAGCGGACGCGTCCCTTCCACGGCCGCCAGGACCGCCGAGCCCGGCCTGGCCGCCGTTCGGCTTCCCAGATAGAGCGAGGAGGGGTTCCTCACCTCCACGAGACCGCTCCCGGTCATCTCGAAGACGCTCAGCTCGTGGACCGGGCCGAACCGGTTCTTGAGCGCCCGAACCACCCGGTGCGCGTGGAAGCGCTCGCCCTCGAAGGAGAGCACCGCGTCTACCAGGTGCTCCAGGGTCTTCGGGCCTGCCAGGGAGCCGTCCTTCGTCACGTGCCCCACGAGGATGACCGGGACGCCCCCGCTCTTCGCGAAAACCGCTAGGCGTGCCGCGCACTCCCGGACCTGCGAGACGGTCCCCGCCCCGCTGACCCCTTCCGCCGAAGAGATCGTCTGGATCGAGTCGACGACCACCGCGGAGAACCGCGCCCCCGACGCAGCCTCCAGGATCTTCTCGAGCGACGTCTCCGGAAGGAGGAAGACTCGGGATGACGCCACGCCGAGACGGTCGGCCCGCATCCGGATCTGGCGGGCCGACTCCTCGGCCGAGACGTAGAGGACCGGTTCGGCCGTCGCCGACATTCGCGCCGCCACCTGGAGGAGGAGCGTCGACTTCCCGATCCCCGGCTCGCCGCCCAAGAGCACGACTGAACCGGCCACCAGCCCTCCGCCCAAGACTCGGTCCATCTCGGGGTGACCGGTCGACAGCCGCGGGGCGTCCGCGGCTTCCACACCCGAGAGCGGGACCGGTGTCGCGCCAGCGGCCTTGGTCCTCCGTGTCCGGGATGGAGGCGCTCCCGCTTCCTCCACCAGCGTGTTCCATCCCCCGCACTCCGGGCAGCGCCCGATCCAGCGCGGGCTCTGGGCCCCGCACGCCGAGCAGGAGAAGACGGTCGCCGGGCGACGCGGCATCCGTCCGCTCATTTCAGGAGCGGCAGAGCTCCCAGAACGCTCTTGATATCCTCGTCCCGCCAGCGGATCCCGAGGCCGATGAACGGGGTCCGGAGGCCCGGGTTGAGCGTCTGGTCCACCCCGCCGGTCACGAAGAGGATCGGCGTCGCTTGCCAGCGTCCCGTCAGCTTCACCCTCGTGGAGAGCCCCGGGCGAGAGAAATCGGAGGCCTCGGCCCCCACGAGCACCCTGTCCTGGAAGAAGAACTGATCGATGCCGATGCCACCGTACCAGTCGAAAAGCCCGGCCCGGACCTGAGTGTTCTTCTTGCGGTATCCCATCTGTGCCGAGAGGGAGAACTCGTCGGTGAACGCCTGCGTCGTCTTGACCGTGGTCGCCGTCGACCCGTCCGGGAGCTGGACCGTCGTGGTCTCGGTCGAGTCCCGTCGCCGCCCCGACCCGATCTCCAGCCGGTAGAACTTGTTCTCACGCGGTACGACGTCGAGGGTGAAGTAGGCGCGGCCCCCGGCGTCGCGCGTCGTGTACTCGCCGCGGAACCCCAGGTCGAGCTCGATCCGGTTGATGCGGGTCAGCGTGGTGTTGAGGGACTCGACGCCGCCCTTCACCGCCTGCAACGCGTCGTTCAGGTTCTGGTGCGTCTCCTCGCTGTTGAGCAGCTTCCCGATCGTGCCGTTCCCCGAGTCGATCTTGGTCGTGATCGAATTGAGGTTGTCGGCCGTCGTCTTCAGCTTCTCCGTCACCGTGTCGAGGTTTCCGACGGTGCCCCTCACCCCGGTCCGGTTCTCGTCCAGGATCCTATCGACGCGGGCCAGCGTCTCGCGGATCTCGGCCGCGAAGAGCTTCAGATTCCCCATCGTGGAATCGACGTTGTCGCGGTTCGCCTCGACCAGCTCCCGGAGCGCCTCGGCGAGGGCCCCGATGTTGTCGACGATGCGGTTCAGCTTGGCGGCGCCCTGGTCCCCGCCCATCGACGACGACAGGGCGCCGGTCAGGTCCTTCACGTCCTTCCCGATCTCGCCGGCCAGCTTCGTCAGGTCGTCGAAGCCGGTCGGGACGGTCCCGGGAATCCGCACGCCCGGTCCGAGGCGCGCCCCGTCGGGACGCCCAGGGAAGAGCTCGACGTACTTGTCGCCCAGCAGCCCCATGTTCCGGATCTGCCCCCACGCCCCCTCGCGCAGCTCCACGTCCTTCTCGAGCGCGATCCGGGCCACGGCCGTCCCGTCAGAAAGCAGCCGGATCCCGTCCACCTTCCCCACCCGCACGCCAGCGATCCGGACTGCGGACTTGTCGTCGAGCCCGGCCACGTCCTTGAACTGGACCTCGGCCGTCACCGTTCGCGCCTTCTTCCCAAACGGGATGTCCTCGATCTTCATGATCAGGAAGGCGAGCAGGCCGAGCACGACGAGGAAGAACGCTCCGATCTTCGCGGTGGTGGTCATCCGGATACCTCCAAGGGGGCGGTCTCCTCGTCCATGGCGCTGTCGCCCTGGACGAAGGCGACGACGCGTGGGTCGTCGGACGCTTCGAAGTCGGCCGGCGGGAGGTCGATCCGGATCCGCCCTGCCTCGAGAAGGGCGACCCGGTCGGCCACCTGGAAGGCGACCTTGAGGTCGTGGGTGATCGTGATGGCTGTCGGGCGTAGGCTCTCGCGCAACTTCTGGATCACCCGCACGAGCGCGTCGGTGTTGATCGGATCCAGGCCCGTCGTCGGCTCGTCGAACAGGAGGATCTCCGGCTTGAGCGCGATTGCGCGCGCGAAGCCGACCCGGCGCCTCATGCCGCCCGACAGCTCCGAGGGGCCCTTGGCCTCGATCCCGGGGAGGCGGACCAGCTCCAGGCATTCGGCCACTCGGTCCCGGACTTGGGCCACCGACATCCGCGTGTGGCGGCGGAGCGGGAAGGAGATGTTCTCACCCACCGTCATCGAGTCGAAGAGCGCTCCCTCCTGGAACGACATCCCGAACCGGCGGCGGATCTGGTCGCGCTCCCGCGCCGAGACCGACCAAATGTCAACCCCGCCCACCTCAACGCGGCCGGAGTCGGGCTTGAGGAGGCCGATCACGTGCTTCAGGAGGACGCTCTTTCCCACTCCCGACTTTCCTAGGACGACGAGGGAGGTTCCGACCGGGACCTCGAGGTCGAGGCCGGAAAGGACGTTCTTCCCGCCGAAGGCCTTCGACACCCCGGTCAGCCGGACCGCGGGGACTGCCGTGACGTCGGCTGCGCCCATCAGAAGAGAACCTTCGTCAGGAAGAAGTCCGAGACGAGGATCGCCAGCGAGACGATCACGACCGCAGTGGTCGTCGACCGGCCGACTCCTTCGGCACCGCCCTCCGTGTCGAACCCGCGCTGGCAGCCGATGAGGGAGAGGAGCCCCCCGAAGAACGCCGCCTTGATCAGGCCGGACCAGAGATCGTTCATCCGGAGGTACTGGAAGGTGTTGTCCATGTAGATGACCGGGTTCGCCCCTAGGATCTTCACCGCCACGAGGTACCCGCCGCCGATCCCCATCGCGTTCCCCAGAACGACGAGCATCGGGAGCACGATGATCCCTGCGAGGACCCTCGGGACGAAGAGATACTGCACGGGGTCCGTCGCCAGCGACACGAGAGCGTCGATCTGCTCGGTCACGCGCATCGTCCCCAGCTCCGCGGCCATCGCGCTCCCGGCCCGTCCCGTCACCATCAACCCCGACAGGACCGGCGACAGCTCCCGGAGCATCGAGATGGCGACGACCGATCCGACGTATGCCTCCGCGTGGAACCGGGCGAACCCGTTGAACGTCTGGAGCGCCATCACGGCCCCGGTGAAAAGAGTCGTCAGGAAGACGACCGGCACCGAGTCGACACCGACCCGCACCACCTGGTCGCGCAGCGCTTTCAGGTCGTACGGCGGGCGGACTGCCCCCAGAATCGTCCGGTAGAGGAGCTCGCAGAAGCGCCCGAACCCCTCCAGCATGCCCTGGACGAATCGTCCGATGGCCTCAAGAAAAGGCATAAGTAGACTGGTCTCCATCAGAAAGAAAGCGTGACACCACTCGATCCGGGACGCCATTATCGACGATAACGCGGGGGACCCGGGGACCCACGCCGCAGAGGATCTCCCATGAGACCGTCCCGGCGGCCTCGGCAAGCTCCTCGACGCCGAGGCGGGTTCCGTCCTGCGTGCCGAAGAACACGACCTCGTCCCCGTGCCTCGGAGGCCGTTCGAGGCCCGTCGCGTCGACCGCCGTCAGGTCCATCGCGATCCTCCCGGCGATGGGACAGCGCGTCCCCCGAATCAGCACCGTCCCCCTCGCCGACAGGGACCTCGGGACGCCGTCCGCGTAGCCTGCCGGCACGATCGCGAGCGTCGTCGTCCGCGCCGCGACGAACGAGCCACAGTAGCCGACCCGGGTCCCCGCAGGGACCGTCTTGACCTGGTCGACGACGGACCGGAATGACATCACGTCCTCGAGGTCCTCCCCCGGCAGGCCCGGGAAGCGGGTGAAGAGGGCGAGACCCGGGCGGACGCGCGAGGGCGGCCGGAGACCGGCCGGCCAGGTGGGCGGGAGGAGGGTCCCCGCGCTGTTGGCGACGTGGAGCGTGGCCGGACGGATCCCTCGGGCGTCGAAGCCCTCGATCATCCGGGCGAACGTCGCCACCTGCTCCGCGGTCTGCGTCGACTCTGGATCGTCGGCCGACGCGAAGTTCTGGAACGCCCCTTCCACCCGAAGCTCGGGGGAGCCGAGCAAGCGGTCGGCCAGGGCTTCGACGTCCTCGGGCCGGAAGCCGAGGCGGGTCATTCCCGTATCGAGCTTGAGGTGGACGGGAAGGACCTTCCCCAAGGCCCGGGCGAAGCTCCCGAGGGAGGCCAGCGTCTCGAACGAGTGGAGGTTTCCCGTGAGGCCGAACCGGACGAGGGCCGGGAGGTGCCCGGCTCCGATCCACCCCATTACGAGGATCTCGGCAGCGATCCCCGCCCTGCGCAGCT
>CALFNC010000270.1 GCA_937902605.1 uncultured Acidobacteriota bacterium
CACGCGTCTGACCGACCCGCGCCTCGTCGACCTGTCATCGCTTCGCCACGCCACGAACGGCGGGGAGCCGGTGCGGGTGAGCACAATTGCGGGCTTCGAGTCGCAGTTCTCGCTGCATGACGTGGTCTGTGCCGGTTACGGCCTGGCCGAGGCGACCCTCGGGGTGAGTTGCATCCGGCCCGGCGAGGCCATGCGGGTCGACGCGCGCGGCAACGTCTCCTGCGGCCGGCCTATGCCCGGCGTCGCGGTGCGGATCGGTGTACAGGGCGGAGTCGGCGAGATCCTGGTGTCCGGTCCGACGGTCTTCGCCGGGTATTTCGAGACCGAGGAGGCGACGCGGGAAGTGTTGCGCGACGGTTGGTTACACACCGGCGATGTCGGATCGCTGGACGACGAAGGCCACCTGTTTGTGCTCGCTCGCAAGCGGGCGATGCTTAAGAGAGGAGGCATTCCCCTCGCGCCGCGTGAGCTCGAGGAGGCGGCGCAGACGGTCCCCGGCGTACGTATCGCGGCTGCGGTCGGCTTGCCGCCGGTGGCCGACGCGGTCACGGAAGAGATCGCGGTGGCCGTGGAGGTCGAGACCGGTCTTGCCGGCCGGGAACTGATTGCGAAGCTGGTTTCGAGAGCAGTCGAGCAGGCCATCGGCTTTGCCCCGGACCGCGTCGTGACGCTGGAGCCGCGGTCGATCCCGCGGACCGCCAACGGCAAGGTCCGTCACGACCTCCTGCGCGGTGAGTTGGCCGCGCGACTGGCCGGGCGGGCGAACGCCGTGCCGCAAGAACCTACGGTGGATTGAGACCGTAGAGAAGGCTCCGCAGGAGTCCCAGCCCCAGTTCAGACGGGGCGTCGAGCAGGTAGCGCTCCAGCCAGACCGCGGCGGCGTCCGCGAGCGCCTGCTCCGAGTCGGTGCCGTCACCCGCATGGCCGCCGCACTGCGTCCCCTGCAGGGGGTCGGCGGCGATGACGTGGACTCCGCGCCGACTCCAGCGTGAGACGAGCGGCACGATCGGGGCGCCGGACAGCCGCGACAAGGCGAACGGGCCTCGCGCCAACCGCAGCGGCCGTCCGAGACAGGTCACATCGACCCACGCGCCGGGGACGACATCGACCGCCATGACCACGAAGCCTCCTCGCTCGAGTTGCAGGATCGAGCGGTGAAACACCGCCGCGCGCTGCTGTTCTCCGCCCTCGGTCGTGAGCATCTCCACCGGGGGGCGGGGTGTGGCCAGCGAACCGAGGCGGAGTGCGAGCACGGGCTTGGTCAGTCGTTCTAGCGCGGGGGCGAGGGCGTGAGTTGCGCCCACATGAAACGTGGCGAGGATGCAGGGAGCCTGGAGGGCAGCGAAGGAACCGGCGACCGACACGAGCGGCCGGAGCGGGGCCAGTCCCGACCTGGTGATGCAGCGAACCTGGACACGGTTGCGTGCCTCCAGGGCTCCGATGCGGGCGGCCAGACGGAGGGCAGCCAGGCGGCCGAGGTGCGGAAAGAGCGCCTCCACCTCGTCGGTGGCGGGCCATTTCCGCGACAGCCGGTTGCGGATCGCGCCGACCACTGCGGACGCGGCGAAGGCGAGCCGGGGCCGCCGCTCGGCCAGGCGGCTCAGCCGTGCTTCCACCTGATCGAAGCTCTCGCGCGCTCGATCGGCGCTCACTTCGGCAGCCGGGAGCGGATGTGGGCGGCCAGGCGGCCCATCGTGAGCGGCTCACCAGCCAGCAACTCGCCGGCGATGGCGACGTGGAATCGCTCCTCACACTGCAACAACAGCTGGACCATGCCGATGGAGTCCAGTCCCAGTCCCCCTGCGCCGAGCGGCAGCTCGTCGGATAGGTCATGAGCGCCGCCACGGACCTGGAGGAGGTCGCGAAGCGCGTCGTCGACGGTTTGGTCGGAACTCATGGTGCCGGAGTCTAAATGGGTCGAGACACGACCGTGAAGAAGAGACTTCTCGTCACCCCAGCCGCGGAGGATTCGCATGTGGGCCCGGTGTGACGCCAAGGTGGCCGCGATCCGGAAAAATGGAGGGCCCGTCCTCCGCTCGCTCTCCGAATCCGGCAGAATGACGTGGTGAAGCTCCGCGACCGCCTCGGCGCGCTCCCCGTCCCACTCGTTGCCATCGTCCTCGGCGCGCTCGCCCTCTTCCTCCTTGCCGGGGGGATGGTCGTCGCCTACTACGGCCGCGTCGTCACGAAGACGATGGAGGGGAGACGCTATAGCCTCCCGGCCCGCCTCTACTCCGATGTGTGGGTCCTCCGGACCGGCGACGCCCTCGCGCTGGAGGACGTCCTGCACCGGCTCCAGCGGCTCCATTACTCGACCGACCCCTCCAGCGACGCGATCCCTGCCAAGGGGCGGTACCAGGTCGTCAAGGGGCGGCTCGTCGTCTCCCCGAACGACCGCGAGACCGCCTACGGCCGGCAGCCGGGGATCCCCGTCCGGATCGACTTCGCGGGGCGCCGCGTCGTCGGCGTCCGGCGCTCTGCGGACGGCGCCGCTACGCAGTTCGCCGTCTTCGAGCCGGAGGTGGTCGGGTCGGTCTTCGACCGGAAGATGGAAGACCGGACGCTCATCCGCCTCCAGGACGTCCCCAAGGTCGTGATCGACGCGATCGTCTCGACCGAGGACCGCGACTTCTTCACCCATGCGGGTCTCTCGCCGAAGAGACTCGTCGGGGCGATGATTCAGGGGGTGACGCGCCGCCGGTCGGTCCGCGGCACCTCGACGCTGACGCAGCAGCTCGTCAAGAACCTCTTCCTCACCCCGGAGCGGACGCTGAGGCGGAAGTTGGTCGAGGCCCTGATCGCGGTGATCGTGGAGAGCCGGTACTCGAAGGACGAGATCCTCGAGTCGTACCTGAACGAGATCTATCTCGGCCAGCGAGGCTCGGTCTCGGTGACCGGGATCGAGGAGGCGTCGCGCTTCTACTTCGGCAAGCCGGTCACGGCGCTCGACCTCCACGAGGCGGCCCTCCTCGCGGGGCTGATCTCCTCGCCCGGCCGGTATTCCCCGTTTCGCGCCCCGGACGCCGCCAGGGAGCGGCGCGCGGTGGTCCTGAAAGGGATGCGGGAGCTGGGGAAGATCGACGACGCCGCATACCGCAAGGCGCTGGACGCCCCGCTCACCGGCGTCTCGAAGCCGCAGACCGGGATCCAGGCACCGCACTTCATCGACTTCGTCCTGTCCCAGGCGAAGGAGACCCGGGAGACGATCTCCCAGGACGGTCTCTCCATCTTCACCACCCTCGATCCGGAGATGCAGGCGGCTCATACCGGGCGTGCGGTGCAGTACAAGGGTGAAGATGCCCGAAAATGGGGC
>CALFNC010000271.1 GCA_937902605.1 uncultured Acidobacteriota bacterium
AGCGAGCTGGCGACCGCGGCGTACGAGGGGGCCCGCGAGAAGGTCCGGGGCTTCCTGAATGCCCGTTCCACGCGTGAGATCGTTTTCGTCCGCGGGACGACCGAGGCGATCAACCTCGTCGCGTCGAGCTTCGGCCAGGCCTTCGTGAAGGCGGGCGACGAAATCCTGATCACCGGGATGGAGCACCACTCCAACATCGTCCCGTGGCAGCTCCTCCGGGAGCGGACCGGCGCCGCGTTGAAGGTCGTCCCGATCGACGACCGGGGGGAGCTGGTCTTCGAGGAGTTCGAGCGGCTCCTTTCCGAGCGGACGAAGCTCGTAGCGGTCGTGCATGTCTCGAACGCCCTCGGGACCGTCAACCCCGTGAAGCGGATGATCGACCTGGCCCATGCGCGGGGTGTTCCGGTCCTCGTCGACGGCGCGCAGTCGGCCCCGCACCTGCCGGTCGACGTGACCGCGCTCGACTGCGACTTCTTCGCCTTCTCTGGCCACAAGGTCTACGGTCCGACCGGGATCGGGGCGCTCTACGCGAAAGATAAGTGGCTCGAGGCGATGCCCCCATACCAGGGCGGCGGCGACATGATCTCGTCGGTCTCCTTCGAGAAGACGACCTACAACGAGCTCCCCTACAAGTTCGAGGCCGGGACGTCGAACATCGCCGGCGGCGTCGGCCTCGGCGCCGCGATCGACTACGTGGCGGCGATCGGCCTCGACCGGATCGCCGCGCACGAGCAAGACCTCCTCGACTACGGGACGAGGCGGCTGGCGGAGGTGCCGGGCCTCACCCTCGTCGGGACGGCCCGCGAGAAGGCGGGGGTTCTCTCGTTCGTCATGGACGAGATCCACCCGCACGACATCGGGACGATTCTCGACCGGGAAGGCGTGGCGATCCGGACGGGCCACCACTGCGCCCAGCCGGTGATGACCCGGTATGGACTCCCCGCCACCGCCCGCGCCTCGCTCGGCCTTTACAACACGCGCGCGGACCTGGACGCCCTGGTGGAGGGCCTCGGGAAGGTCAGGGAGGTCTTCGGACGATGAGCCAGCTGACCGACCTCTACCAGGAAGTGATCCTCGACCACAACAAGTCGCCGAGGAACTTCGGGACGCTCGAGGGGTCCAACCGCTCGGCCCTCGGACATAACCCCCTCTGCGGGGACCAGCTGACCGTCTACGCGAAGGTCGAGGACGGCGTCATCCGCCAGATCTCGTTCATCGGGAAGGGATGTGCCATCTCGAAGGCGTCGGCCTCCCTGATGACCGAGGCGCTGAAGGGGAAGACCGAGAGCGACGCCGAGCAGCTCTTCACGAGGTTCCACGATCTACTGACCGGCCCGCCCGACGTCAAGGCGGACGGCAAGGGCTTAGGCAAGCTCGCTGTCTTCTCCGGCGTTCGCGAGTTCCCGGTGCGGGTCAAGTGCGCCACCCTCGCCTGGCACACGCTGAAGCAGGCGTTGTCGGGGAGCCCGACCGTCGCCTCGACCGAGGGGGGCGATCCTGAGGCGGGAGGCTGAAGAATGAGCGCCGAACCGACCACCGTTGACCGTGTGCCTCTCGAGCAGAGCGTCATCGACGCCCTCAAGAGGGTCTACGATCCCGAGATCCCGGTGAATGTCCACGACCTTGGGCTCATCTACAGCCTCGAGATCTCGCCCGAGGGGTTCGCGGCGATCAAGATGACGCTGACGGCTCCCGGGTGCCCCGTGGCCGGGTCCATCGTGGCCGACGTCGATCGCCGTGTCCGCGCGGTGGAAGGCGTCACGGGGGCGAGCGTCGAGCTGGTCTGGGATCCCCCCTGGCGCCCCGAGATGATGACGAAGCTAGCCCGTGTGATGCTCGGCATGTAGCCGAGACGCTCGCCGATGATCTGAAACCCTTCTTCCACAGGAGACCAAACCGATGGCCCAAACCCCCGCCTACGCCGCCCCGTCCGCCAAGGCCCCGCTCGTTCCGCACTCCGTCCCGCGCCGCGACCCGGGACCTCACGACGTCCAGATCGACATTCTCTACTGCGGCGTCTGCCACTCCGACGTCCACCAGGTCCGCGACGAGTGGGGCGGCGCGATCTTCCCCATGGTCCCTGGGCACGAGATCGTCGGGCGCGTCACGAAGGTCGGCGCCTCGGTCTCGAAGTTCAAGGTCGGGGACCTGGCAGGGGTCGGTTGCATGGTCGACTCATGCCTGGCGTGCGACCCGTGCAAGCGCGACCTGGAGCAGTTCTGCCAGAAGGGCGCCGCATTCACCTACAACGGAACGGAGATGGACCGGAAGACGCCGACCTACGGCGGCTACTCGACCCAGGTCGTCGTCACGGAGCGGTTCACGCTGAAAGTCCCCACTGGCCTCGACCTGGCCTCCGCCGCTCCGCTCCTCTGCGCGGGCATCACGACGTACTCCCCGCTCCGACGGTGGAACTGCAAGCCTGGGGACCGGGTCGGCGTCGTTGGGCTCGGGGGCCTGGGACACATGGCGGTCAAGCTGGCCGCCTCGATGGGCGCCGAGGTGACGATGCTCTCGACCTCGAGGGCCAAGGAGGCGGACGCCCGGCGCCTCGGGGCCCACGACTTCGAGCTGACGAGCGATCCGAAGTCGCTGAAGAAGCTGATCGGCCGGCTCGACCTCATCATCGACACGGTCTCGGTCGAGCACGACCTCAACACCTACCTGGGGCTCCTGAGGACCGAAGGGACGATGGTGCTCATCGGCGTCCCGACCACACCCGCCCCGGTGGCCGCGACGTCGCTCATCTTCGGCAACAAGAAGCTGGCGGGCTCGCTGATCGGCGGCATCGCCCAGACCCAGGAGATGCTCGACTACTGCGCCGAAAAGAAGGTCACCGCTGACGTCGAGGTGATCCCGATCCAGAAGATCAACGAGGCGTACGAGCGGATGGTCAAGAGCGACGTCAGGTACCGCTTCGTCATCGACATCGCGAGCCTGAAGCGCTAGGCGCTTCAGGCAGATCGGAAGAGCGTCGTGTAGGGAAAGAGTGTAGATCTCGGTGGT
>CALFNC010000272.1 GCA_937902605.1 uncultured Acidobacteriota bacterium
GAGGAGATGGGCCGCCTCTTCCGCGCCGTGGAGATCACCGGAGCGGATTTCGTCTCCGGCTATCGCCACGATCGGACCGGGGAGGGATCGCTCCGAACCCTCTACTCGTTCCTGTACAACGGACTCGTCCACGCCGCGTTCTCCTTTCCGATCCGAGACGTCAACTTCTCATGCAAGCTCTTCCGCCGTGCACTCCTGGATGGAATGCTCCTCAGGAGCGAAGGCTCCTTCATCGACGCCGAGCTGCTGGTTCGCTGCCGGAACCGGGGCGCCTTGATCCAACAGATCGGCCTCGACTACTTCCCCAGGACCCGCGGGGTCTCCACCCTCTCGTCGCCGCGCGTGATCCTCGGGATCCTGAAGGACTTCGCCTCCCTCATCCCCGAGCTCCGGCACGAGCGGAAGACCCTCCTCCCGCGGTGATCCGGCTCGTCCTCAACGCCGACGACCTCGGCCTGACGTCTTCGCTGTCGGAGGTGGTCGTGGCGCTCCGAGCGGAAGGTCTCGTCACCGACACCAGCTTCCTGACGTGCGGCGAGGCCTTCGACGGAACCGCCCGCGCCCTCCTGTCGCACGGGATCACCACGACGGGGATCCACCTCTGCATCGTCGGGGGGGAGGCCCCCGTCTCCCGCCCGGCGGACGTGCCGTCCCTCGTCCGCGGGGGACGGTTCCGGGCCGGATGGCCCTCCGTCGCGGCGGCGGCCGCCGCCGGGAGGATCCGCGTTCGAGACGTCGAGCACGAGTGGGAGGCGCAGGTCGTCCGCGCCCTCGACGCCGGACTCCGCGTCACGCACTTCGACAGCCACCAGCACCTTCACCTCCTCCCGACGCTCCTCCCTATCGCCATCCGGCTCGCCCGCCGGTTCGACGTGGCGTACATCCGGGCCCCCAGGACCGAGCGGACCGCGAATTGGGCCTCGGCCGGCCTCGGAGCCGCCGGAAAGGCGCGGCTTCTCTCCGCCTTCGGCGATAGGGCCCGGCGAATGATTCAAACTGTCGGCCTTCCCGTCCCCCCGGTCGCGATCGGCCTCGCGGAGGCGGGCGGAATGACGCTCGACCGGTGGACCCGTCTCCTTTCGTCCATGCCGGACGGCACGTACGAGGTCGTCCTTCACCCCGGGACCGGCGACGGCGGGACCGCCTCGCGGTACCGCTGGGGGTACCTCTGGGACGAGGAAGCACGAGTCCTCCGGGGGGAGGAGCTCCGGACCCTATTCGCCCGATCGGGTGTCCGGACCCTCTCCTTCGCCGACCTGTCAGGCTGAAAGGGCCAGTCTTTCCCAGTCGACGAAGAACTCCGGGTACGACTTCGAGACGACGCCCGGGTCGTCCACGTCGGACCCGGTTGGAAGCGTCAACGCGAGGATCGCCGCTGACATCGCGACCCGGTGGTCGTCGCGCGCGAGGAACGACGCCCGCCGCGGAATCCCCCGTCGGCCCTCGATGACAAGCGCGGAGCCCGAGGTCCGAGACTCGACCCGTGCCACAGCGCCGGCCGCGGCGAGGAGCTCCACGGCGGCGGCCAGACGGTCGGACTCTTTCTCGCGGAGACGGGCGACACCGGTCAGGCACGACGTCCCGCCCGCGAACGCGAGCATCGCGGCGAGAGGGAGCGCCGCGTCTGGTGCCGCATCGACATCGGCGTTAATCGGCCGGACGGCCGCGAGGGCCGAGGCGTCGACGACGAGCACAGCCCCCTCCCCGGTCCCGGAGAAGGAGACCTCCGCTCCCGCCGCGCGCGCCCACCGGCGGAAGACGGCGTCCGGCTGCTCCGGCTCGGGGTAGAGACCCTCCAGCTCCACGCGCCCCCTTGAGGCGACGGCTCCCGCTATCGGGAAGCAGGCGGCGGAGTCGTCCCCCGGCACGGCGAACCGGGCCGGCCCTCGGGAAAAGGCTGCAATCGTCCTCCGGGTCATGTCGACATACGCCGCCGACGAGAGAGGTCCCACGACGTCGAGCGCGAGACCGCCCGGGACGAGCGGTGACGCGAGGAGCAACGCCGAGAGGAACTGTGACGAGACGTCGCCCCGGATCCGCATGGCCCCTCCACGCAACGTCCGCCCCTCGATCCGCAGCGGGAGGAACCCTTCCCTTCCAACCGGCGTGATCGACGCCCCGACCTCTCGGAGCGCGTCCACGAGGGGACCCATCGTCCGCTCGCGCATCCGGGGGCTACCATCGAGAAGATACCG
>CALFNC010000273.1 GCA_937902605.1 uncultured Acidobacteriota bacterium
CCGAGAGCTACGACGACCCGGAGCTTTCGTACACGCCGGCCTGGCAGGAGAGGCTCACGGGGATCGATCGGAAGACCGTCCTCTCCTTCGCACGCGAGTGGGCCTCCACGGCCGAGAAGACGGGCGGGAAGTGCTCGATCATCATCGGCGCCGGCGTCAACCACTGGTACCACAACAACCTGATGTACCGCGCCGCGATCTCGGCCCTCATTCTGACGGGCTGCGTCGGCAAGAACGGCGGCGGTCTGAACCACTACGTCGGCCAGGAGAAACTCGCGCCCGTCGCCCCCTGGTCGTACCTCGCCTTCGCGCGCGACTGGACCAGCCCGCCCCGCCTGCAGAACGCCCCCTCCTGGCACTACATCAACAGCGACCAGTGGCGATACGAGGCCGACTTCACCGAGTACCACCCGGTGCCCCCGCCGCGTCCCGAAGGGACCGTGGCAGAGGCCGGACACGCTTCGCTTGCTCAGGGGCACACGGCCGACCTCCAGGTGAAGGCCGTCGCGAACGGCTGGCTCCCGTTCTTCCCCCAGTGGAACGAGAGCCCGCTCGAGGTGGTGAAGAAGGCCCGCGCCGCGGGCGCGAGGACCGAGGCCGAGGTGGTCGACCGCGTGGTCGAGCGGATGAAGTCGGGCGACCTGAAGCTCGCCGTGCAGGACCCCGACGCGCCGGAGAACTGGCCGCGCGTCTGGTACATCTGGCGCGGCAACGCGCTCATGGCGAGCGCCAAGGGACACGAGTACTTCCTCAGGCACTACCTCGGCACGCATACCAACGCGATTGCCAAGGAGCGGGCCGAGGGGGTCGCGCATGACGTCGAGTGGCGCGAGGCGCCCGAGGGGAAGCTCGACCTCGTCGTCGACCTCAACTTCCGGATGGACACGTCGGCGCTCTACTCCGACATCGTCCTGCCGGCCGCCACCTGGTACGAAAAGGCCGACCTCAACTCCACCGATATGCACTCGTTCATCCACCCGCTCTCGGCCGCGGTTCCGCCCGCATGGGAGTCGCGCTCGGACTGGGACCTCTTCCGCGCTCTCGCGGCGCGGACCTCGGAGCTGGCGATACGGCACTTCCCGGAGCCGGTGGAAGACCTCGTGATGACGCCGCTTCAGCACGACACCAGCGACGAGATCGCGCAGCGCGACGTGCGCGATTGGCGGAAGGGGGAGACCGCCCCGTCGCCCGGACGGACGATGCCCCACCTGAAGATCGTGACGCGCGACTTCCGGAAGCTCTACCAGAGGTACGTGACGCTGGGGCCGGCGATGAAGGACGGCATCGGCGCGCACGGCGTGAAGCTGAACGTGGCGGCGCAGTTCGACGAGCTCGTCGCGACCCGCGCGACGGTCGAGGTGGACGGGCAGGTCCTCCCCTCGATCCGCGAGGCGGAGCAGGCGGCCGACGCGATCCTCCACCTGGCGCCCGAGACGAATGGCGAGGTGGCGTACGACGGCTACCGGTACCTCGAGAAGAGGTCAGGCGTCCCGCTGACCGACCTGGCCGAGGGGGCCCGCTCCGCGCGGACGACATACAAGGAGCTCCAGGCCCAGCCTCGCCGGGTCCTGAACAGCCCGTGCTGGTCGGGTCTCGTGACCGGCGGCCGCTCGTACTCGGCCTTCACGACCCAGGTGGAACGCCTCCTGCCATGGCGGACGCTCACCGGGCGCCAGCACCTCTACCTCGACCACCCCGGCTATCTCGACTTCGGCGAGCACCTCCCGACGTACAAGCCGAACCCGCTCCCGGCGCCGTACGGGGACCTCCGCGAGAGCGTGGAGGACGGGCTCCTGCTCAACTACCTGACGCCTCACGGGAAGTGGCACATCCACTCGACGTTCTCCGAGAACCACCGGATGCTGACCCTCTCGCGCGGCATCGAGCCGATCTGGATCAACGACAAGGACGCCGAAGTCATTGGCATCGTGGACAACGACTGGGTGGAGGTCCACAACGACCACGGCGTCGTCTGCACGCGGGCCGTCGTCTCGGCGCGCCTCCCGCGCGGGATCTGCATCCAATACCACGCGCCCGAGCGGACGATCGGGGTGCCGAAGTCGCCGCTCCGCGGCGGGCGGCGGGCGGGCGGGCACAACAGCCTGACGCGGATCCGGCTGAAGCCCGTCCTGATGGTGGGCGGCTATGGACAGTTCACGTACCACTTCAACTACTGGGGCCCGACCGGCGTGAACCGGGACACCTCGGTGCGCATCCGCAAGCTGTCTCGGGTCGAGCTGTAAGGAGAGAAGACGATGGACGTACGCGTACAGGTCTCTATGGTCTTCCATCTCGACAAGTGCATCGGCTGTCACACCTGCTCGATCGCCTGCGAGAACGTCTGGACCGACCGGCGCGGCGCCGAGTACATGTGGTGGAACAACGTCGAGACGAAGCCGGGCACCGGCTACCCGACGGCGTGGGAGGACCAGGAGAAGTACAAGGGGGGCTGGGAGAAGAAGGGCGAGAAGATCGAGCTGCGCGCCGTGGGCAAGGTGCGGGGCGCGATGACGATCTTCCACAACCCGAACCTCCCCACGATCGACGACTACTACGAGCCGTTCACGTACAGCTATCAGGATCTCTTCGACGCCGCGGAAGGAGCGGACCAGCCGATCGCGAAGCCGGTCTCAATGATCACAGGAAAGGAGATGGAGATCGAGGCCGGCCCGAACTGGGACGACGATCTGGGCGGCTCGCCCGTCTACGCGGCGAACGACCCGAACCTGGCCGGTCTCTCGCCCGAGGAGCGGAACGCCCTCTTCGAGGTCCAGCGGCTCGTCTTCTTCTACCTGCCCCGCATCTGCAACCACTGCATCAACCCGTCGTGCGTGGCGTCCTGTCCCTCCGGCGCGCTCTACAAGCGGGGAGAGGACGGCATCGTCCTCCTCAGCCAGGAGCGCTGCCGCGCCTGGCGGTTCTGCGTCACGGCATGCCCGTACAAGAAGACGTACTTCAACTGGTCCACCGGCAAGAGCGAGAAGTGCATCCTTTGCTACCCGCGCCTCGAGACCGGGCAGGCGCCCGCGTGCTTCCACTCGTGCGTCGGGCGGATCCGCTACTTCGGGATCGTCCTCTACGACGCCGAGAAGATCGCCCCGACCCTGGCCGCCGACGACAAGGACCTCGTCACGGCGCAGCGCCGGATGATCCTCGACCCGAACGACCCCGAGGTGATCGCCGCCGCGAAGAAGAACGGCATCCAGGAAGACGTCATCGCCTCCGCGCAGAAGTCCCCGGTCTACAAGTGGGTCGTCGAGTGGGGCCTCGCGCTGCCGCTCCACGCCGAGCACCGGACGCTCCCGATGCTCTTCTACGTGCCGCCCCTGCTGCCGGTGATGGCGAGCGTGGGCGACGGAGGGTACGACACGTCCATCGACGGGTTCCTCGGGTCCATCGACAAATACCGCCTGCCGCTCAAGTACATGGCGAGCCTCTTCGGCGCGGGAAACGAGGGAGTCGTCCGTTACGCGCTCCGCAAGCAGCTCGCTGTCCGCCACTACCGGCGCGCTTTGACGGTGGGGGATATCGGGCGCGCCGAGGCCGAGCGAATGCTGGCGGAAGCGGACTGCACGCCCGCGCAGGCTGACGCCATCTACCACCTCACGTCGCTCGCCCCCGTCGACGACCGCTTCGTCATACCTCCGATGCACCGCGAGGAGGCGATCGAGATGCTGGATGAGCCGCTGGCCGCCAAGGGCTTCGCCGGAATGGGCTTCCGGACGCGGCCCGTGAGGGGCGCCTGAACATGGACGCGGCCCTCCTCGAGGCCGTCGCTACGGCGCTCGAGTACCCCGGCCCGGGAAAAGCGGAGAGGCCCGGCACGGCGGGGGCTCTGACCTGCGCCCCGCCGGCGCTCGCCTCTGCTCTGCAGGCGCTGGGCGCGTACCTGGCCGCGGCGCCGGCGGGCGAGGCGGAGGAGCGCTACACGGCGCTCTTCGACCTGAACCCCGTCTGCACGCTCCACGCGGGCTACCACCTCTTCGGCGAGGACTACAAACGCGGAGAGCTCCTCGCGGGCCTTGCGGCCGAATTGAGACGGGCCGAGATTCCGAACGGGACCGAGCTCCCCGACTTCTTCCCGACGCTCCTCCGCCTGGCGGCGCGGAGCGACGCCGAGGCGCGGGCAACGCTCGTCGATTATCTCCTCCTCCCGGCCCTTGTGAAGATGACCGACGCGCTGAAGGCGTCCGAGAGCCCCTGGGCGGCGGTCGTCCGCACGCTCACCAGCGCGCTCGCGCCCCTCGGAATGGGCGAGGACGTTGCCGCGCAGCTCTTCGCCCCGGCGCCGGACTACCTCCGCGGGTACACCGGGGCGGCCGATCTGCCGGAAAAGGGCGACCGGCACATGCCCACCTTCAACCCGCCCTCCGCGGCCCCGGGCTCCCGCGCGGAGTAAGGAGGCGCGCGATGCTCAACATCTTCCTCTTCGGCGCGTTCCCCTACATTGCGATGATCCTGTTCCTGATCGTCTCGATCGAGCGGTACATCCATGCGCCGTTCCAGTTCTCGAGCCTCTCCTCGCAGTTCCTCGAGACCAGGGAACTCTTCTGGGGCTCGGTCCCTTTTCACATCGGCATCCTGACGCTCTTCGCCGGGCACCTCGTCGGCTTCCTCTTCCCGCGGCAGATGACGCTCTTCAACCTCGTCCCCGTGCGGCTGTTCATCCTCGAGGCCTCGGCGCTCACCGCGGCGTTCCTGACGCTCTTTGGACTGGTCGGGCTGGTCCTCCGGCGGTCGACCAGCTCGCGCCTGCGCGCCAACACCAGCGGAATGGACGTCCTCGTGTACGTCCTCCTCCTCT
>CALFNC010000274.1 GCA_937902605.1 uncultured Acidobacteriota bacterium
CACCGAGATCTACACTCTTTCCCTACACGACGCTCTTCCGATCTCCTGGTCCTGAACACCGACCGCGTGTCGATCGCCGAGGGGGCGCGGATGATCGGCGACGCCCTCATCGCCAGGTCCGACTGACGGCTTCGGCCCTCCCGCCCGTCCGAAATCCCTCTCTCGCATCTTCTCGGGCCCCAGTGCTAGGATTTGGAGATGCAGGCGTCTTTTCGACTCGGCACAGTCGGGAACGTGGGGTCGATGAATCGCCCGGTCTGCGTCCGTGTCGTAATGGCGCCATCCGGCGGCCGGGGCTGACCCATGACCCACTCCGGCCTTCCCCCCCGGCAGGGTCTCTATGACCCCTCTTTCGAGCATGACTCCTGCGGGTTCGGCTTCGTCGTCGACCTGAAGGGGTCCGCGTCCCACGACATCATCCGGAAGGCCCTCCAGGTCCTCTCCAACCTCGAGCACCGCGGCGCCACCGGAAGTGAGAAAAACACCGGAGATGGGGCCGGCCTCCTCACTCAGGTGCCCCACGCCTTCCTCTTGGCGCGCTGCCGGGCGCTCGGGTTCGAGCTCCCCGCTCCCGGGGAGTATGGCGTCGGGATGGTCTTCCTTCCCCACGACCCGCCCAGCCGGCAAGCCTGTGAAAGGCGGCTCGAGGAAGTCGTCCGCGAGGAAGGACAGACGTTTCTCGGATGGCGGGATGTCCCGACCAACAACGGCACGCTCGGGCCGACCGCCCGGGCGAGCCAGCCCATCATCCGGCAGGCGTTCGTGGCCCGCGGCGAGCGGACCCCCTCCGGCGACGCCTTCGAGCGGACTCTCTTCGTCATCCGGCGCCTGGTAGAGAAGGGGGTCTCACGCTCCGTGCTCCCGGGGCGGAGCCACTTCTACGTCTCCAGCCTCTCCGCGCGGACGTTGGTCTACAAGGGGATGCTCAACGCGGACCAGCTACGGGACTTCTATCCCGACCTCCAGGACGAAGCGCTGAAGGCCGCGCTGGCGATGGTCCACTCCCGGTTCTCGACGAACACGTTCCCTAGCTGGTCCAAGGCCCACCCGTACCGTTTCATCTCGCACAACGGCGAGATCAACACGCTCCGGGGGAACGTGAACTGGATGCAGGCCAGGCAGCGGATGTTCGCCTCCCGGGTCTTCGGCGATGACCTCCAGAAGATCATGCCGGTCATCGACATCGAGGGGTCCGACTCCGCGATGTTCGACAACGTGCTGGAGCTCCTGACCTTCGCGGGCCGGTCGCTCCCGCACGCCATGATGATGATGGTGCCGGAGCCGTGGAGCCGGCACGAGTCAATGAGCGCCGCCCGAAAGGCGTTCTACGAGTTTCACGCCTGCCTCATGGAGCCGTGGGACGGCCCCGCCTCGATCGCGTTCACCGACGGCGTTCGGATCGGCGCGATCCTGGACCGCAACGGGCTCCGCCCCTCCCGCTTCGTCGTGACGAAGGACGGGCTGGTCGTGATGGCCTCCGAGGTCGGCGTCCTCGACATCCCGGCCGACCGGGTCCTCCAGAAGGGACGCCTCCGGCCCGGCCGGCTCTTCCTCGTGGACACAGCCGAAGGGCGAATAATCCCGGACGACGAGATCAAGGACACCCTTGCCGCGGCCGAGCCGTGGGGCCGCTACCTGGAGGAGAATCTCGTCCGGCTCCGGGACCTTCCCGATCCTCCCGCTGTCATCGAGCCGGACCACGAGACCGTCCTCCGGAGGCAGGAGACGTTCGGGTACACGCTCGAGGACGTCCGGATGCTCATTAATCCGATGGCGGCTCAAGGGACCGAACCGATCGGTTCGATGGGGACCGACATCCCCTTGGCGGTTCTCTCCGAGCGACCCCAGATCCTCTACGATTACTTCAAGCAGCTCTTCGCCCAGGTGACGAACCCCCCGGTCGACGCCGACCGGGAGACGATCGTCATGGCGATCGACACCGCGATCGGCCCGGAGGGGAATCTTCTCGAGCCGACCCCCGAGTCGGCCCGCCAGATCGAGCTCCCCACCCCGGTCCTCCTCAACGCCGAGCTGGAGAAGATCCGGGCCCTCGACGGGAAGGCGGCCTCGCGTGGGTTCCGGGCCATCACCCTCCCGATGCTCTTCAAAGTGCACGACGGCGGGTCGGGCTTGAGGAAGGCGATCGAGGACCTCCGCCGGCGGACGAGCGAGGCGATCGCCGAGGGGCACAACATCATCATCCTGTCGGACCGTGGCCACGACGCGACCGAGGCTCCGATCCCGGCCCTCCTCGCGGTCTCCGCCGTCCAGCACCATCTCCTGCGGGAAGGGTCGCGGACGAAGGTCGGGCTCGTCCTGGAGACCGGCGAGCCGCGCGAGGTCCATCACTTCTGCCTCCTGATCGGCTATGGCGCCAGCGCCGTCAACCCGTACCTGGCGTTCGAGACGGTCCACGACCAGATCCGGCAGGGGCTCCTAAAGGGCGATGCCGCCGAGGCCGAGAAAAAGTACGTCAAGGCGGTCAACAAGGGAATCGTCAAGGTGATCTCCAAGATGGGGATCTCGACGATCCAGAGCTACCACGGCGCCCAGGTCTTCGAGGCGATCGGTCTGTCGCAGGACTTCATTGACGAGTACTTCAGCGGCACCCCCACGCGCCTCGGCGGGATCGGGATCGACGTCGTGGCCCGAGAGGTCCGACTCCGGCACGACTGGGCCTACCCGAAGCGCCCGGTCGTCCACACGACCCTCGGGACGGGCGGCCACTATCAGTATCGGCGCGACGGGGAGCACCACCTCTTCAACCCCGAGACGATCCACTTCCTCCAGACCGCGTGCCGGACGGGCGATTACAAGCTCTTCAAGCGCTACTCGGAGCTCGTCAACCACCAGACGAAGAACCTGACGACCCTGCGCGGCCTGATGGACTTCCGGCCCCTCGCCAAGCCCGTCCCGCTGGAGGAGGTCGAGCCGGTCGAGGCGATCCTGGCGCGCTTCAAGACTGGCGCGATGTCGTACGGCTCGATCAGCCAGGAGGCGCATGAAGCCCTCGCGCTCGCCATGAACCGCATCGGCGGAAAGAGCAATACCGGCGAGGGGGGCGAGGACCCCGCCCGATTCGTCCCGGGCCCCAACGGCGAGTCGAAAAGCAGCGCGATCAAGCAGGTGGCCTCCGGGCGGTTCGGCGTCACGAGCCAATTCCTCGTCAACGCGCGGGAGATCCAGATCAAGATGGCGCAGGGCGCCAAGCCGGGCGAGGGGGGACAGCTCCCTGGCCCCAAGGTCTATCCCTGGATCGCCAAGGTTCGCCATTCCACGCCCGGAGTCGGCCTGATCTCCCCGCCGCCTCACCACGACATCTACTCGATTGAAGACCTGGCTCAGCTGATTCACGACCTCAAGAACGCCAACGCCGGCGCGCGCATCAGCGTGAAGCTGGTGAGCGAGGCGGGGATCGGGACGATCGCGGCCGGCGTCGCGAAGGCTCACGCCGACGTCATCCTGATCAGCGGCTACGACGGCGGCACCGGCGCCGCCCCGCTCACGAGCATCCGGCATGCCGGAGTCCCCTGGGAGCTCGGCCTGGCCGAGGCCCACCAGGTCCTCGTCCTGAACAACCTCCGGAGCCGCGTGGCCCTCGAGACCGACGGCCAGCTGAAGACCGGGCGCGACGTGGTGATCGCCACCCTCCTCGGCGCCGAGGAGTTCGGTTTCGCCACGGCCCCGCTCGTCGCCCTCGGCTGCATCATGATGCGGGTCTGCCACTCGAACACCTGCCCGGTCGGGGTCGCCACGCAGGACCCGTTCCTGAGGAAGAAGTTCACCGGCGACCCCGAGCACGTCGTCAACTTCATGCGCTTCATCGCGCAGGAAGTGCGCGAGCTGATGGCCCACCTCGGCTACCGGACCCTCGACAAGATGGTCGGCCGGAGCGAGCGGCTGGAGATGCGGCGGGCGGTGGACCACTGGAAGGCGCGCACGCTGGACTTCTCGCGCATCCTCTACAAGCCGACCGTCCCCAAGGACGTCAAGCGGAACTTCCGATTTCCCCAGGAGCACGGGCTCGACGACGCGCTCGACGTCACAACGCTCATCCCGCTCTGCCGCCCCGCGCTCGAGAGCCGGACGCCGGTCGCAGCCACGATCCCGATTGGAAACGGCAACCGCGTCGTCGGGACGATGCTCGGGAGCGAGGTGACCCGCCGGTTCGGCCCGGAGGGGCTCCCGGACGACACGATCCGGCTCCGGTTCCAGGGGTCGGCCGGACAGAGCTTCGGGGCCTTCATACCGCAGGGGATGACCCTTCTCCTCGAGGGGGACGCCAACGACTACATCGGGAAAGGGCTCTCGGGCGGGAAGATCGTGGTGTTCCCCCCCTCCGGCTCGACCTTCGTCCCCGAGGAGAACATCATCATCGGGAACGTCGCGTTCTACGGAGCGACGGCCGGTGAGGCCTACATCCGGGGCGTCGCGGGCGAGCGTTTCTGCGTCCGGAACAGCGGCGTCACCGCGGTCGTCGAGGCGATCGGGGACCACGGCTGCGAGTACATGACCGGGGGACAGGTCCTGGTCCTGGGTCCCACGGGAAGGAATTTTGCCGCCGGGATGTCGGGCGGCGTTGCCTGGGTCCTGGACGAGGCGGGCGACTTCGCGACCCGCTGCAACCAGGAGCTCGTCTCGCTCTCCGGGATCCTCGACGCCGACGAGGCGGCCCACGTGAAGGAGCTGATCCGCCGGCACGTTGCCGCGACGCAGAGCGCTCGGGCGAAGGCGATTCTGGACGCCTGGGACGACCACGCCGCGAAGTTCGTCCGGGTGATGCCGAACGACTACCGCCGCGTCCTGGAGGCCCAGGCGCGGATGCGGGAGAAGGGCCTACCCGAGGAGGAGGCGGTCATGGCCGCCTTCGAGGAGAACGCCCAGAGCGTCTCCCGGGCGGGCGGGAACTGACGATGGGCAAGCTGACCGGATTCCTCGAGTTCCACCGCCAGGCCCCCAAGGGGAGGTCTCCGGAGGAGCGCCTCAGGGACTGGGAAGAGGCGCACGCCGAAGCGGGCGAGGAGCTGCTTCGCCAGCAAGGCTCCCGCTGCATGGACTGCGGCATCCCCTTCTGCCACACCGGCAAGCTGATCGGCGGCATGGCGTCGGGCTGCCCCATCCACAACCTGATCCCCGACTGGAACGACCTCGTCTACCGCGGCCTCTGGAAGGAGGCCAGCATCCGCCTCCACCAGACCAACAACTTCCCCGAGTTCACCGGCCGCGTCTGCCCCGCGCCCTGCGAGGGCTCCTGCGTCCTCGGCATCAACGAGCCCCCCGTCACCATCAAATCCATCGAAGCAGAAATCATCGACCACGCCT
>CALFNC010000275.1 GCA_937902605.1 uncultured Acidobacteriota bacterium
CTGCGGCTCGAAGGGGGGGGCGAAGAGCCAGGAGAGGCCGGGGATGCGGCCGAGCGGGTGGCGGGCGGAAAAGGCCTTCCGTGGGCTCGAGCGTCTCGTCGACGTCCAGGGGGCATGAAAAGCCCGGCTACGGAGCCGCCCCACACGCGCACGGGCCCTTGTATTCGTCGTTCCACCACTTCCCCTTGTTCTCCTGGAAGCAGAAGTCGGCGAGAGGCGCCTCGGCCGGACCGGTGCCGGGCGGCGACGTCCGCGTGATAGGGCGGAAGCGCGGCGTGATCGTCCCGTCCGCGTTCACGTCCACCCGGACGTAGCCATACGAAATGGCGTCCGTGTACTGCTGGGCGCCGGCGGTGCCGATGATCCAGCCGGGAAGCACCTGCCCGAAGTGCTCCGGCGTGTCGTAGACGTTCGCCACGAAGAGGTGCGAGTGGCTGGAGAAAACGTAGACGTTCTTGCGCTTCGCCGGCGGCCCCGAAAGCCGCTGCGCACCGAAGAGGAGGTCGTAGGCCTGCCTGCCGGAACAGATCCCCTGGCACGAGGAGTCCATCGCGTGCCCGCGCCAGCTGCTGAACGGCAGCGCCGCATGGAGCCCGACGACGATCGTCCTGATCGATTCATCCTTCGCGTCCTCGGCGAGGATGCCCGAGAGCCAGACGAGCTGCTGGGACGTGAACGCCTTCTCGTCGGCGTTGTCCAGGTAGATCAGGTCGACTCCGTTGATGACCACGTGATAGCTGGTGTCCCCCTCCGTCGTGAAGATCCCCCGCGAGGCGTCCACCTCCCGCTGGACGTGGAGAAGCTTCTGCGTCAGCCACGGCTGGAACGCCCTTCGGAAGTCGTCGCGCGTCCGGCCCATCAGCTCGTGGTTCCCGATGCCGAGCAGGACCGGCGTCTTCCCGAAGGGCTTCACCTGGTACTCGACGAAGTCCCCCCACGCAGCGGTCAGGTAGTCCCCCATCGCTTGATCGGGGAGGGAGGCGGTCGGCCGCTTCACGCAGTCGTTCGCGGGGTCGGCCCGCTTCAGCATGTCGCAGTCGATGTCGTACATCCGCCGGAAGTCGCCGAGGTGCCAGAAGAGGTCGATCCCCGGCGCGTCCTCCGCTGCGACGGCCGCGGCGATCTTCGGCATGACCAGGTCGCCGCAGTCGCGCGAGTCGCCGGAGAGGGCAAACGACCACCGGACGGCCGGCTCGGGCGGGGCGCCGGGGGCGGCCCGGGCTAGGACGATGGCAGCTAGGAGGATTGCGGCGAGGAACGGAGCGAGGAAGCGAAGAGAGATCGTGCTCACTTTCGGCATCGAGGAGGATCGTACAGGTATCCTCCGCCGGAGAGCACGTGAAGATCCACACCCTCGACCTCGAATTCCGGCGGCGCGGGATGATCGCGTCGTACCTCGTCGAATCGGGCTCCGACCTGGCGCTCATCGAGACCGGGCCCGACTCGACGTGGCCCCGGCTCCATGCGGCGCTCGCGGAGCTGGGCGTGAAGCCCGGCGACATCCGGACGGTCCTCGTCACGCACATCCACCTCGACCACGCCGGGGCGGCCTGGCGGCTGGCGGCGGAGGGCGCCACGGTGTGGGTCCACCCGGCCGGGCGGGCCCACCTGGCCGATCCGTCCAAACTTCTTGCTTCCGCGAAGCGGATCTATCGCGAACGGATGGACGAACTCTGGGGGACGCTCGAGCCGATCCCGGAGGACCACCTGAAGGTCGCGGAGGATGGTGCGAGGATCCCCGTGGGAAAGGCGGAGATCCGCGTGGTGGAGACGCTTGGGCACGCCCTCCACCATAACGCCTACGTCGTGGAGGGAAACGTCTTCACCGGGGACGTCGGCGGCGTGACGATCGGGGGCGGTCCGGTCCTTCCCCCGACGCCGCCTCCCGACATCGACCTGGAGGCATGGAAGAGGACGATCGCCCGGCTCCGGGCGCTCCGTCCCGACGCGCTCTACCCAACACATTTCGGGCGAATCGAGAACCCGGAGGCTGCCCTCGACGAGCTGGGCCGGGAGCTGGCGGCCTGGGCGGAGTTCATCCGCGCCGGTCTCGCGGAGGGGAAGGACGAGGCGGCCCTGGTGCCGGAATTTGAGGCGTGGGCGACGGAACGGCTGATCGCTGCGGGCGTCGACGAGGAGGGGAGAGAGGCCTACCGCACCGTTCTCCCGTTCGCGATGAACGTCACCGGCCTCGTCCGATACTGGCAGCGAGGCGCCGCGTAGGCCGCCGGCGGAAGAACGCTTACGCCCGCGCCCGGGCGAAGTCGACGAAGCCCTTCTCGACGTCGGTGTCGAGGAGCTTCACGGCCACCTTGTCGCCCACGTCGAGGCCGTCGAAGCCGCGGACGACTCGCCCCTCCACGGGTGGCTGGAGCAGCCGGACCCAGGTCCCCTTCTCGCCCGCCCCGGTGATGACCGCGTCGAACCGTTCACCGATCCGGGACGAGAGGAGGAGCGCCGCGGCCGACTTCCGGAGGCGCCGCTCGACCTTGTTCGCGTCGTCCTCCTTCTCCGTGCAGTGACTCGCGAGGCCGTCCAGGGCCGCGGCGTCGTAGGGGGTCGGAGCGCCTGCGAGGGCGGCCTTCAATAGGCGCTGCGTGATCAGGTCGGGGTAACGCCGATTCGGCGCCGTGGAATGCGTGTAGTCCTTTACCGCGAGGCCGAAATGGCCTTCGGCCCCCTGCCCGGGCCGCTCGACGACGTACTCGCCGGGGCCCATCAGCTTCACGATGACGAGGGAGAGGTCCGGGAATCGAAGAGGGTCGGCCTTCTTCCGCTTCGTGAGGAACTCTGAGAGGGCCTTGCTGTCGGGCTTGGCGGGAAGGGTCTCGCCATATTGGGCCGCCACATCCACGATCCGGTCCCAGCGGGCCGGCTCCTTGACGACCCGGCGGAGCGAGGCGAGCCCCTTCTCCTCCAGGAACCGGGCCGTCGCCCCGTTGGCCGCGACCATCAGGTTCTCGATCAGCTCCTTGGCCCGGTTCGGGCGCTCGGCCTTCAGGTCGACGATGGCATTGCCGTCGAAGACGGGCCGGGCCTCGATCGACTGGAGGGTGAGCGCGCCGTGCTGGAGCCGCAACTCCTTCAGCCACCGGGCCGCCTCGTCTTGCATTCGGACCTGCTCCTCGACTTCGGGAACCTTGGCGACCCTTGAAGGCATCGGCCCCTCCCCATCGAGCCACGCGGCGACGGCGTCATAGGTGAGGCGGGCGTGGTTCCTCACGCGGGCGCGCGAAACGGTCGAGCCGCTCACCGTCCCGTCGGGCCGGACGACCATCTCGACGACGACCGCCAGCCGCTCGCCGTCCTCATTGAGCGAGGTGAGG
>CALFNC010000276.1 GCA_937902605.1 uncultured Acidobacteriota bacterium
CTTCGAGGTGACCGGAGGCGTCGTCGAGGCCATCTCGCACACGGAGAGCAACTCGACGGACACGAGCGGGCAGGTCGCGGCCAACGGCTCCGGCAACGGCCGCTTCGAGTCGTTCTACGGTGTCGTTCGGGTCCCCCTCGGCCTCTGTCACTCGCTCGAGGCGGGGGTGGAGGTGCCGTTCAACCGCTCGAGAGATCTGACCGTCTCCGGAGTCGGGAACTTGTACTTCACCCCTGGGCGACGGGACCTCTACTCCTTCACGACGAACGTGGCGCTCGGATACCGGTTCCGGGGGAGGGGCTGGGAGGCATCCGCCACGGGCCTCTACTCGACGACCTCGACCCAGAACGGGACGGGCTACGCGTACTCGAACGGGAGTGGAACGCTCTGGGGCGGCGAGGCCCAGATCCTCCGGCAATTTGGGAAGTTGGGGGCGTCCCTGGCCGCGGGCGCCCAGGCGGGACACCTGACGTTCACCGAGGGCCTCTACCCGGACTTCGTCGAGACGCGGTACGAGTCTCCGCTGAAGCGACGGTTCGTGAGGGCGGAGGTCGCCTATCCCGTCTCGACCGTCTCTCTCCGTTTCTCGGCACTCTGGCTCCATGTCGAGGCTCCGTACTGGGACGCGGGGGCGACGCTCAACGTGGAGACGCTGCTCCACGACGGGGGACTCGACTTCTCCACCAGGTCGAACGAGGTGTTGCTGCGGCTGACGGCGGAGATCCCGCTCCGGAAGACCGTGATGCTCCAGCTGACGGCGCTGGTGCGGCAGGGCAGCGAGACGGTGGACTTCACCGCGACATCGGTGAATCCCGGGTCGGCCTCGCTTTCCCTCACGCGGTCGGGCTGGGCGGCGATCGGGGGGTTCCGGGCTGCCGTCCCGTGAGGGCCCCGAACCCTCTCGCCGGCGCGGCTCTCGTCCTCCTCGCGGCCCTCGCCGTCCCGGCTCGGTCGGAGGAACCTCCCTGCCGCCGCTCGGTCGCCTTCGGCGGGCTGGCCGGGCAGGACTTCATTCCGAATTCGAACGGCTTCTCCGAGTTCGCCGGGGCCTTCGCCGATGTCGGGATGTTCGTCTCGCACAAGCTCGAGCTCGGTCTCGACATGCACCCGGTCATGCTCATCCGGCAGCCCGAGAACTACCGGGGGGAAGGCGATCGTCAGACCGTACCGGCGGCCGCGCTAGAGGTCGTCCTCCGGTGGCTTCCGGGGCCGTCGCCGCTCGGCGCCCCCTGGTACCTCGAGCTCATGGAGGGGCCGTTCTGGAGCTGGCACCGGGTGCCGGCGGGCGGCACGCGCTTCAACTTCATGACGCAGGTGGGGACTGGCTTCCTCGTCCCGTCGGGGAAAGACTGGTCGGTCCTCGTCGGCTACCGGCTGATCCACATCTCCAACGCGAACCTCAGCGTGCACAATCCCTCGTGGAACTTCCATGCCCTCATCCTCGGCGTGAGGCACGAGATCTTCCCGGGCCAGGCGACTCCGGCCGGAGGGCGGTAGGGATGTTGATGGAAAGGAGAGTCAGCTCGCCAGCGCCGGTGTTCCTGTAGGCGTGGGGTTCGCCTGCGGACACGCGCACCACCAGGCCGGGCTGGATGGGGACCTGGCGGCCTCCAGCCGTCACCTGGCCCTCGCCGCTTAGAAAATGGAACAGGTGGCCGTAGGGATCTACATGGGTCGAGAAGGCGCCCCCGGGGGCCACGCGGACCAGCTGCACGGTCACTCCCTGCTCCAGCAGGATCGTACCCAGGACTCCGTCGGCAACGTCGGGCCGGAGAGGCCGCCAGGGTACGCTGGCGATGTCGAAGAAGTCGGCCATGGCACATTTAGTATCCCCCACGGAAGGGCGGACCTATGATCGTCTTGCGGCCGGAGGTCCCCCGGGGACCGGCCGCCCCGCCCGCACCGGCGGTCGTTCTTCCTCGCCGGCTCTCGACGGCTTTCGGGCGAACGGGCCTCTTCATCCCGGCAGAGCCGGAGATTTGGGGAGGTATTAAATGACCATCAC
>CALFNC010000277.1 GCA_937902605.1 uncultured Acidobacteriota bacterium
CCGCCGTCCCCTCCGTCCCCGCCGGAGGGCCCCCCTCTCGGGACCGACTTCTCGCGCCGGAACGCGACACACCCGTTCCCCCCGTTCCCGGCGGAAACTTGGATGAGCGCCTCGTCGATGAACATCGCAGCCGCGGGCTTTCTGGACCGGGGGCCTTCAGGCCTCGCCGCCCAGTCCTGCCAGGGACATCACGCTCAGTCCCGCCAGGGACGTCAGCTCGCCGCCGGCTCGGACTTCGGGATGATGCTGACGTACCGCCCGAGGCGGCCCTTGTCGTGGAAGCCGACGATCCCGGCGACCTTCGCGAAGAGCGAGTCGTCGTTGGCGCGGCCGACGTTCTTCCCCGCTTTGAGAGGGGTTCCCCGCTGACGCACGAGGATCGAGCCGCCGGTCACCGTCTCGCCGGCGAAGCACTTCACGCCGAGCCGCTGGCTGTTCGAGTCGCGCCCGTTGCGGGAGGAACCCTGTCCTTTTTTGTGAGCCATCTCGTCTCCTCCCTCTACGTCTCGATCGAGCGGACCCGGATCTCCACCAGGTTTTGCCGGTGGCCATGCGTCCGCTGGAAGCCCTTGCGCTTCTTCTTCTTGTAGACGATGAGCTTGGGTCCCCTCATCTCACGGACGACCTCGGCCTTCACGGAAGCGCCTTCCAGGAAGGGCTTGCCGAGATGGAGCCCGTCCTCGCGTCCGATGGCGAGGACTTCGCTCAGGGAGACCTCGTCCCCCTTCGAGAGGGTCGCGCTCGAGACGCGCTCGATGCGGACCACGTCGCCCGCGCTGACGCGGAGCTGTTTTCCCCCGGTGCTGATGACTGCATACATGATCGAAAGACCTCCGGTAACGGTCAAAGGGCGAAGAAGTTACCACCGGCGGTCTCGGCTGTCAAAAGGACCGTCTCGGCCGAGTTCCGTCAGCGCGCTAGAACTTCACCGCCGGTGGCTTCTCGGAACCCTCGGCCGCCTTGAAGTAGGGACGCTCCCGGAACCCGGCGAGGTTCGCCATGATCACCGCCGGGAACGACCGGCGCAGCGTGTTGTAGGTCTGCGTCAGCTGATTGAACCGCCCCCGCTCGACCGAAATTCGGTTCTCGGTCCCTTCGAGCTGTGCCTGGAGCTCCCGGAAGTTTTGCGTCGCCTTCAGCTCGGGGTACTTCTCCACCGTCACGAGGAGGCGGGATAGGGCGGACGAGAGCCCGTCCTGCGCCTTCTGGAACCGCGCGAACGCCTCGGGGTCCTTCAGCGACGTCGGGTCGAGCTTTGTCTGGGTAGCCGACGCGCGAGCCTGGATGACCGCCTCGAGGGTGCCCTTCTCGAAGCTCGCGGCCCCCTTGACGGTCTCGACGAGGTTCGGGATCAGGTCGGCCCGCCGCTGGTAGACGTTCTCGACCTGCGCCCATCCGGCGTTCACGGCCTGCTCGGAGGCATTCAGCTTGTTGTAGGAGCCGGCGGCCCACATGCCGGTGAACAAGACGACGACCAGCACGGCGGCGAGACCGCCCAAAACGACTTTGTTGCCCATAAGTGCGGTGGATTTTATCAGGCGAGCCGTTCGAGGACTTTTGGCGGAAGGTAGAATTGAAGTTCTGCGTGCCCGGAGAGCGGGTCCCCCTCGACCTCGAAGGCCGCCGCGCCCGCCTTCTTCATCGGGACGTCCAGACCATCGACTCCCCCAAGGAGCCTCCCGAATAGCCCTCCGAGGTGAGGCTGATGCCCGACCAGCAGGACCGACCCGGCGGGATGCTCCCGGATCAGCTTCAGGATGTCGCCCGGCGAGGCGCTGGGGCGGAGAGCCGGCGCCTCGACCGGTTTCCCCCGAAAGCCGACCGCTTCGAGGACCGGCGCCGCCGTCTGGTGGGCTCGGACGAGCGGGGAGACGAAAACCCGATCGAACGAGGGGACGAGCTTCGCGAGGCCCTTGGCGACCTGCCGTGCGCGTTTCTCGCCCGCAGCGGTCAGGCGGCGGTCGGCGTCGAGCCCGGTAGAGGAGCGCTCTTCCGCTTCGGCATGCCTGAGAAGGACGATCAACATTCGCCTATTCTGTCACTTTCCCTCAAATCGTCCACGAACCCCCACTGGAATCGGACTGCGAAGTTGGTACATAATCTCAATTCAAAGACCCGCAAGCCTTATCGGCGTGCGGAGAGGGCCACCCCCAACCTCACTAACATTGCAAGGAGAAACCCCTATGAGCACCCTGATTGGCTGCAAGGCACCCGAGTTCACTGCCGAAGGCGTTCTGAACGGCAAGTTCAAGACCTACAACCTGGCCGACTACCACGGCAAGTGGGTCGTCCTTTTCTTCTACCCGCTCGACTTCACCTTCGTCTGTCCGACCGAGATCCTGGCGTTCTCGGACCGCCTGGCCGAGTTCAAGAAGCTGAACGCCGAGGTCTTCGGCGTGTCGGTCGACTCCAAGTTCAGCCACCTCGCCTGGACCGAGAAGAAGCGTGAGGAGGGGGGCATCTCCGGCCTCGCCTACCCGCTCCTCGAGGACATGAAGAAGGAGATCGCGGCGAGCTTCCAGATCCTAGCGGAAGGCGGCGCGGTCGCGCTCCGCGGCCTCTTTGTCATCGATCCGGACGGCGTCGTCCAGCACGCCACCATCAACAACCTCGGCGTCGGCCGCTCGGTCGACGAGACGCTCCGCGTCCTCCAGGCGTTCCAGTACGTCAAGGAGCACGGAGAGGTCTGCCCGGCCGACTGGAAGCCCGGGAAGAAGACCATGAAGGCCGACTGGGAGAAGTCGAAGGAATACTTCGCTCAGGCCAAGTAGACCTGAGAACCCGGCATGCCGACCAAACCACACTACCGGATCGGGATCCTCGGCTCCGGCCCGGCCGGGCTGACCGCCGCCATCTACGCCTCCCGCGCGAACCTCGAGCCTATCGTCGTCGAGGGGATCCAGCCGGGGGGGCAGCTGACCACGACGACCGAGGTGGAGAATTTTCCGGGGTTCGAGCACGGGATCCAGGGACCCGAGCTGATGAACGTCACCCGGGCCCAGGCTATGCGCTTCGGAGCCGAGATCGTCTCCGATGCGGTGACGAAGGTCGAGCTCGGGGCGCGCCCGTTCCGGGTCTCGCTCGAGTCGGGGACCACTTTTTCGGCCGACGCCCTCATCGTCGCGACCGGCGCCACGGCGAAGTACCTCGGCCTCCCGAGCGAGCAGACCCTCCTCGGCCACGGGGTCTCCGCATGCGCCACCTGCGACGGCTTCTTCTTCCGCGAGAAGGAGGTCGTGGTGGTCGGCGGCGGCGACACCGCAATGGAGGAAGCCAGCTTCCTGACCAAGTTCGCGTCGCGCGTCTACCTCGTCCACCGGCGGAGCGAGTTCCGCGCGTCGAAGATCATGGCGCAGCGGACGCTCGCGAACCCGAAGGTCGAGACGCTCCTCGACGCCGTCGTCGAGGAGATCCTCGGAACGCCGGAGACCGGCGTCAGTGGAGTGAAGGTCAAGAACGTGAAGAGCGGGGACTCTCGAACGCTCCCGGTCAAGGGGTACTTCTCCGCGATCGGCCACCAGCCGAACACGGCCCTCTTCAAGGGACAGCTCGCGATGAACGACGTCGGCTACCTGACGGTGGCCAGCCCCTCGACGCGGACGTCGATCGAAGGGGTCTTCGCCGCTGGCGACGTCGCCGACCCCACTTACCGGCAGGCGATCAGCGCCGCCGGCGAGGGGTGCAAGGCGGCCATCGACGCGGAGCGATGGCTGGGGGAGCACGGGATCCACTGAAAAGCGCTGAACCTCCTCTGCTCCATTCCCCGCTCTCTCTCCGTACAGGGGTAGCCGAACGAGGCGTCGAAGACGCAGCCGGGACCGCGCTCCGGCTGCTCCGTCTCCCTGGGCCGCTTCCAGGCGAGCTTCGGCCAGACGAGGGAGAGGAAGTCGTCCCCGAACCGGTCAAACTCGACCGACCGCGCGAAGAGGGGAGCGAGTGACGCGATCTTCGCCGCGAGCCGCTCCGTCACGAGGGCACGCAACCCGGCACGCAGGCGATCCCCGTCCGGGCCCGCGACGAAGCCCGAGAGGGGAACGGTCCGCTCGCCGAATCGTCCCGTGAAGACCAGACACCCGTCCATCTCCCGGACCCCCGTGCACGCCGCGGGGCGACGGGTGGAGGGAAGATGAAGCCGCCGCGAGAACCGCTCCCCTCCGTCCGGATCGACGATCGTCTCCTCGGAGTCGTCCCCTTCGGGACCCTGGGTCGCAACCAGCTCCAGGCGGCTGGACGGGGCGACCAGAAGGAGGCGGGTCTCGTCGCCCTCTGGGCCGCGGTGG
>CALFNC010000278.1 GCA_937902605.1 uncultured Acidobacteriota bacterium
TTCGGCGACTGAAGAACGGCGTCATCCCGGCAGAAGGGGGTACTCCCGCGGGTCGCCTCCGGGCATCAAGTCGGCGAGACTCTTCTCGACACCTTTCGTGACCCGATGGGACGCCTCCATGCTCAGGGAGGCATCGACCTGAATGACGATGTCGGAGAACCACTCGCCGCCGGTCCTCCGCATCCGAATCCTGGGCGCGGCCAGCACGCCAGGCACGGCGAGAACGCGCTCGCGTGCCCTTCGCGTGAGGTCGGCGGGGACCGTGTCCAGGAGGTCGCTGAACGTCTTCCTACCGAGCTGCACGCTTACCCAGACGACGATCACGGCAACGCAGAGGGCGGCCACGCTATCTGCCTTGACGAGCCAGGGAACCCCGAGGCGTTCGGAGAGGGACACGAAACCGAGTCCGGCGAGGACGACGCTGCTCGACCAGACGTCTGTCGAGAAGTGGAGGGCGTCCGCCTCGAGCGCCTGGCTTCCGTACTTCTTCGCGACCAGCGCGAGCGCTCGCGACCGGGAGAGGTCGATCACGATCGAGACTCCCATCACAACGAAACCCCAGACCGATGCCTCGACCCCGACCGGGCGGAAGAAGAGGCGCTCCACAGCCTCGTAGACGATCCAGATGCAGGTGACGAGAAGGAGGAGAGTCTCGACCAGCGCCGAGAGGTTCTCGAACTTCGCGTGCCCGTAGGTGTGTTCCGGGTCAGCCGGCTTGCCCGAGATCCGCACTGCCCAGAGCGTGACGGCGGCCGCCACGAGGTCGAGGGCCGAGTGGGCCGCCTCGGACAGGATGCCCAGGCTTCCGGTCATCAACCCTACGACGATCTTCATTCCCGTAAGGAATACGGCCGCGATCACCGAGCTGAGGGCGACGAACCGCTTCTCGCGATCAGCGTTCTCAAGGTCGATGGTGCGGTGTTCCGTCGCGTCCAGACCGGTCGCTCCGTCAGGGGAGACTCGGCCGTGCTCGCCGCGAGCGAAGTGCGGGACTGGAAGCTGAATCACGCGGCGAATTGTAGGACTCTCGCAGGACATCTTTTCGGTTGACGCCCTTTCGACGCAGGTCTACAAGGCCGCGGTTGTCTTGAAAGGAGGCCGCGTGATGGAACCCCCAACAGACCAGCCTCCCTCGCCCCGATCCTAGGGGCCGACCTCCGTGGAGCGGGAGGCATGGGGACCGACCCCGCCACCGACCGCACATGGATGAGCGGGAGGCATGGGGACCGACCCCGCCACCGACCGCACATGGAGGAACCATGCCATACCTCGAATCTCTCATTTGCATCGCAACTGCGATGAAAGCGCGTCGTGTGAAATCGGCGTCAAATTCTCCCGGTTTCGGATGGTCCGACCCGTCAGTCTGGCAACGGCTCGGTTACCCTGTGGGCCTAATGAAGCTCCTGACCCGCATCGCGACCCTCTCAGGAATCCTCGCCTTCTGCCCAATCGCGTTCGCTCAGGACGCCCGCCCGTCCCAGGACCTTCCGCGCTTGGACTGGGGATTCCAGGCGACGACGATCACCCAATTCGCCCCGTCTTTCCACAGTTCGTATGAGGGGCCTAACAGCTTCCTGAACGAAGGCTCGGGGAAACCCGCGACGACCTTTGTCCCGACGCTGTTCCTCGCGGCCCGTCTCTGGGAGGGCGCCTGGGCCTCGATTCAACCCGAGTTCTCCGACGGTAGCGGCGTCGGCGGCGGGGTGGGCGTCGCCGCCTACGCAAACCAGGATGTCCTGCGGACCCCGACGATCGCTGGCCGCCCCTATCTTGCCCGATTGTTCATCCAGCAGGCGATTCCGCTCGGAGCGCCGGAGGCTGAAGGCGAGACCCCGCCGGTCGCCGAGGAAAAGTTCCTTCCGGGCGGGAACCATCTCTTCGGCATACGGGGACGGCGCCGGCTCGAGGTCACGTTCGGAAAGGTCTCCCTTCCCGACTTCTATGACGCGGCCGACTTCGGCCGCGAGGCCCATCACGGTCTGATGAGCTGGGGGTTGGTCAATACCGGTTCGTGGGACTTTGCCGCGGACACGCGTGGCTACACATGGGGCCTGACGGTGGCCTACGAGGGGGGGCCGGTGGCCGTCCGGGCCGGGACGTACGCGATGCCGGAGACCGCCAACGGCGCCACGTATGACCATCACTTCTCGAAGGCGCACGGGGACAACCTGGAGATCGAGTGGAACTTCGACCCGGCGAACCGCGGCGCTGTCCGCCTGCTGGGCTACGTGAACAACGCGAATATGGGGAGCTACGAGGAATCGTCGGCCCTCGCGGCCTCGACTGGCAGCACGCCGGACGTCAGGGACACGCGCCAGGAGGGGCGGAAGAAGTACGGCTGCAGCCTGAATGCGCAGCGGCTCCTCGCGCCCGATCTCGGCGCCTTCTTGCGGCTTGGCTGGAACGACGGGAAGACTGAGACCTTCGCCTTCACGGAGATCGACCGGAACGCAGTCCTCGGCCTCTCCCACAGTGGAACGCCATGGAAGCGGCCGGAAGACTGGCTCATCCTGGCCGTCGCGGTGGACGGCCTTTCGGGTCCGCATCGCCGCTACCTCGAGGCGGGCGGTCTCGGCTTCCAGCTGGGCGACGGGAAGCTGAACTACGGGCTCGAGACCGTGATCGAGCTGAACTACGCGGCCCAGGTGACGACCGCCGTCTCGGTGGGCCTCGACGGGCAGTACGTCGTGAACCCAGGCTACAACAAGGACCGGGGTCCGATCACGATCTACGGCATTCGCCTCCACGTGCACATGTAGCCCCCTGGCGTGAGGCCAGGCATGCAAGATGCATTTCTTGACTTCGACAGACATTAGGCGCCATATAGGCGCCGTTTTGGCGCGTTCGATGAAGACAGCACTCCGCAAGATCCCGGTCCTGGCGCTCCTCGGCGCACTCCTCGCGCCTGTGGCGTGGTCGGGTCCGATCTGGGCGGATGACTTCACCGACGACGTCTCTCCCTCGGATAACCCTGACACGCCAGGGCCAGACCTCTATGCCAACTGGAAGGTCGACATCGGGATCGTCTCGATGCCGAACCTAGTCACGACGGCACCGGCGGTGTCGGGCAAAGCGGTCATCTCCAGCGGGCCCATCTCCGTTGAAGCGCAGGCCTTCGAGCCGGATCTCAGCGCGCTTTCGTCACCCCCCTCCCGGTCCTCCCGAGCGCCCCCGGCCCTCTAGCAGCCCGTCGCACAGATCGGCGCGGTCGCGCATGTCTCCCGAGGCAAGCTCGGGGCGCATCGAAGCCGGTTGGAGTAGGCCGTGGGCTGCCAGGACCGATCCTTCGCACCATCCATCCTGACGAAGGTGCGAGTTCCGGCCGGCTTTGGCCTATAGCTCGCGCAGATGGGGGATCATGGACAAGATCGTTTCCCGCCTCGTGCTGGCGGCGGCGCTCTTTGCAGGCACTGCCGGCGCCTCCGAGGTGGAGATTCCGGAGAAACTCTCGCTGCCTGAAGCCGTGGCAATGTTCAGGGCCCGAGGCCTCGACCTGCTCATCGCCGATGCCGCCGTTCGGGGGGTCGAGGGAGATCTCATCGCGGCTGGGCAGGTTGCCAACCCGACCCTTTCCGCGGGCGTGGGCCGCGTCTTCCAGTACGACCC
>CALFNC010000279.1 GCA_937902605.1 uncultured Acidobacteriota bacterium
ACCTGCTTGAGGGTGTGGACGATCTCGACGAGGTCAGCCTGCGCCCTCATCACCGCGTCGATCGGCTTGTAGGCGCCGGGCGTCTCGTCGAGGACCGACGCGTCCTTCCGGCACTCGACCCCGGCCGTCGCCTCGGCGTGCTGCTCCACGGTAAAGGTCCTTTTCGCCTCGGTCCGGGAGAAGGCCCGTCCGGCTCCATGGCTGCAGCTATCGAAGCTCTCGGGGTTCCCCTTCCCCCGGACGATGAACGACCGCGCGCCCATGCTGCCGGGGATGATGCCGAGATCTCCCTTCCGGGCGCGGACCGCACCCTTCCGGGTCAGCCAGACGTCCTTGCCGTAGTGGTGTTCCCGGGCCACGTAGTTGTGGTGGCAGTTGACGACCTCGAGGCGGGACGTGAAGGCGGGGAGCTCCCCGCACTCCGAGAGGGCGCGCAGGACGGCCTCCATCATCACCTCGCGGTTTCGGAAGGCGAATCGCTGCGCCCACTCCACCGCCTCGAGGTAGTCGCGGAAGCTCTCCGTCCCGTCCTCCAGCCAGGCGAGGTCCTTCTCCGGAAGGTCGATGCCCCTCCGCCGAGCCTCCTCCTTAGCCACCTCGATGAAGTCGGTCCCGATCCGGTTACCGACGCCGCGCGACCCGCTGTGGAGGACGATCCAGACCGCCTGGGCCTCGTCGAGGGAGACCTCGATGAAATGGTTTCCTGTCCCGAGCGTTCCGAGGTGGACCAGCGGGTGGTTCGCCCGGTCGAGATCCGGGTGCTTCGAGATCAGACTGGCGTACCCGGGGGCGAGGTCCTCGAAGGCTGCGACGACCTCCTGAGGTGGGTGCGACCACGCCCCCCGGTCGTTCCGCCGCCCTTCATGCGTCCGGCCGTGGGGGACCGCGCCTTCGATCGCGACGCGCAGCCCATGCAGGGAATCCGGAAGGTCGGCTGCCCGTAGGCTGGTCCTGACCGCCATCATCCCGCATCCGATGTCGACCCCTACCGCCGCGGGGACGATCGCCCCGATCGTCGGAATGACACTCCCGACCGTTGCGCCGATCCCGACATGCACGTCGGGCATCGCGGCGATCCAGCGGTGGATGAAGGGGAGGTGGGCCGCCTTGAGGAGCTGGGCCCTCGCGCCGGCGTCGAACGGGACGCCGCGGACCCACGCCTTGACCGGGACGGCCCCCTTCTGCTCGAGAACGACGTAGGCCGTTTCGTCAGCCTGTGGCTTCACGCTCGTAGCGCTCGTCGATTGCCACAGTCCCCTCCAGCGTTCGCCGGATCGGACAGGTCTTGGCGGCGTTGACGAGCTTCTGGAGCTCCTCGTCGGAGCAGCGGGTCCGGAAGCGGTAGACGACGGTGAGACTCCCGATCCTCCGGGGCACCGCCGACATCTCCTTCACTACCTCGAACGAGATCCCGTCGAGCGGGATCCCGCTGCGATGGGCGAAGAGGCTGGCGGTAGTGGCCGCGCATGCGCCGAGGGAGGCCGCGCAAAGGTCGGTCGGGGAGAACGCGCTCCCGTCGCCGCCGTTGTCGACCGGGGGCGTCGTCCGGAGCGTGGCGCCGGAGGGGCCGTGAACGAGAACGGTGTCGAGACCTGTCAGGGTACCGGTGATGTGTACGCCCATAACGAAAGTATGCCACCGCCGGAGCTGGGGGCCTCGCCTGGAACAAACCGGGTCCCGCGTCCGTACTGATTCTTGATGCCCAGCCCGGCTGTCGAGCTCGACTCGCTCACGAAGGTCTACCGAGCCGGCCTCGGCGGGCGCCGCGTGACCGCCCTCTCCGCCGTCGACCTGAAGGTGGAGCGCGGAGAGGTATTCGGCCTCCTCGGCCCGAACGGCGCAGGGAAGACGACGGCGGTCAAGGTCCTCCTGGGCCTGACGTTCCCGACCGCTGGGGCAGCCCGTCTCCTCGGGATCCCCTCCACCGACCGGGAGAGCCGTCGCCGCGTTGGCTACCTGCCGGAGGGACACCGGTTTCCCGGGTACCTCACCGCGCGGCAGACCCTCTCGGTCTTCGGCCGGATGTCGGGCGTCGGGCCGGCCGACCTGAAACGCCGGATCCCGGTCCTTCTCGAGCGGCTCCGGATCGCCGAGTGGGCGGACGTCAGGGTGAAGCGATTCTCGAAGGGAATGACGCAGCGGCTGGGCCTGGCGTCGGCCCTCGTCCACGAGCCGAAGGTCCTCCTCCTGGACGAGCCGACGGACGGCGTCGACCCGGTGGGGCGCCGTGAGATCCGCGACCTGCTGCGCGAGGAGGCGGCGAAGGGGACGACGGTCCTCCTCAACTCGCACCTTCTCTCCGAGATCGAGCTGACCTGCGATCGCGTGGCGGTGCTCCGGAAGGGGACGGTCGCCGCGGAAGGGCGGATCGCCGACCTGACCCGGACGTCGCCCCGATACCGGCTCTGCCTCGCCGCCACGCCGGTCGAGCCGGCTCTCCTCGAGTCGTTCCGGTCGACCGGGGCCCTCGTCGACAGCGTGAACGGGCATTTCGAGCTGACCGTCCGCGACGTGACACACCTGAACGCCCTCGTCGACCGTGTCCGCGCCGCGGGCGGGGAGATCGAGGAGCTGTCGCCCCTCCGCTCCAGCCTGGAGGACGTCTTCGTGGAGCTGGTGAAGAGCCCCGGGGAGCGAGAGGAGAAACCGTCGTGAGGGCCCTCGCCGCGAACCTGGAGGAGGTCTTCCGCGAGGCGGCGGCCCGGTGGACGCTCGTCGCCTGGTTCGCGCTTTCGACCCTCTTCGTCGGCATCTTCGCCGCGGCCGTGAACCTCGACATCGTCGACGGCGCGCTGGCGGGGGTGAAGCTGTTCGGCAAGACCGTCGACATCGCGGGGAGGAAGGTCGACGTCGACAGGCTGGTGCTCGGGTTCGAGTCGGGCTTCTCGGCGATCCTCTACCTAGTCGGGACCTTCCTCGCGGTCTTCGCCACGGCCCACCTCGTGCCGCGCCTACAGGAGAAGGGGACGATCGACCTCTACCTCTCCCGCCCGGTCGGCCGGGTCCCGCTGCTCCTATCGCGCTTCCTCAGCGGCCTCCTCCTCGCCGCGGCCAACGTCTTCTACCTGATCGTCTCCATCTGGCTGATCGTGGGGTGGAAGACCTCCGTCTGGGACCCACGCCTCCTCAGCGGCGGAGGGATCATCCTCTTCGCCATCACGACGCTCCTGGCGTTCGCATTCCTCGTCGGCGTCGTGACGTCGTCGACGGCGGTCTCGATCATGGTGACGTACGGGCTCTTCTTCCTCTCGTCGATCCTCGCGGCCCACGAGAAGATCGAGGCGGCCCTCTCGTCCAAGTGGAGCGCAGGGCTGGTCCGGGCGCTCTACTGGATTCTCCCGAAGACGGCCCAGCTCGGGCAGGCCGTCGTCACCCTCGTCTCCGACGGGCACAGCTTCAGGAGGGCTCCGGCCCTCGACCCCTTCGCTGTCTACGGCACGACCGCGCTCTTCGCGCTCGTTTCCCTGGCTCTCGCCTCCTGGCTCTTTTCGAGAAAGGATTTCTGACCATGAAGCTCGGCCTCTTCGCACCCATGGCGCTGCTCGTCCTCTCGGTCCCGCCATCGCCCGCCCCGGCAGCAGCGGCAAATGACGCCCTCGCGCTGGTGCCGACCGACTCGGTGGCCGTCGGCGTGATTCGCCTCGCCGACCTGCGCGCGAACCCGCTTTCGTCCCGGCTCTTCTCGGCCCT
>CALFNC010000280.1 GCA_937902605.1 uncultured Acidobacteriota bacterium
GCGGACGTGGTCGGAGGTGGTGATCGCGAAAACCGGGATGGGGAGGTGCGCCTTGGAGACGAGGCGCGCCGTCCGTCCGCTCTCGGTGTAAACGACGATCGCAGCGGCTCCGGCGGAGCTGGCCGCCCGGACGGCGGCGTCGGCCACGATCGAGGAGAAGTCGTCGGGCAGGACGCGCGGCTTCGGAGGGGCGTCCGCCGAATCGGGGAGCTCGGCGGTCGTCGCGATGTCGGCCATGGTCCGGACGGCCTCCTCGGGATACGCCCCCATCGCCGTCTCGCCGGAGAGCATGACGGCGTCCGCCCCATCGTGGACGGCGCCGGCGACATCGGAGACCTCGGCCCGGGTGGGCGTCGCGTTCTCGATCATCGACTCGAGCATCTGGGTCGCGACGATGACCGGCACGGCTGAACGCCGGCCGGCGTCCAGGATGCGGCGTTGAAGACGGGGAACGGCGGCGAGGCCGACCTCGACCCCGAGGTCCCCGCGGGCGACCATCAGCGCGTCGGCTGCCTTCGCGATGTTCGCGAGGTCGGCGACCGCCTCCGGCCGCTCGATCTTCGCCACGATCCAGGGGCGCCGCGGCTCGGGCAGCGCTTGAAGGAGGCCCCGGAGATGCTCGATCTGGCGGGCGGACCGGACGAAGGAGAGGCCGACGAAGTCGACGCCGGCCTGGACCGCTTCCGCGAGGTCGCGCCGGTCCTTGGCGGTGAGCGCCGGGGCCGAGAGGGTCGAACCGGGGAAGTTGACCCCCTTCTCCGTTTGGACTCGGCCACCGATGAGGACCCTGGCCGTCAGGGAGGTGGAATCATGCCGCTCGACGCGGAGGCTGATTTTCCCGTCGTCGATCCGAATCTCCGCCCCCGGGTGGACGTCGGAAAGGAGAGCCGGGTAAGTGACGAAGATCCGCCGCCCCGATCCTTTCCCCGAGCCCGGGACGATCTCGACGCGGTCGCCGGCCTTCCACGTGACGGAATCTCCCTCGAGAGGTCCCACGCGGATCTTCGGGCCTCCGAGGTCGAGGAGAATGCCGACGGGACGGCCCAGCGATTTCTCAACCTTTCGAATGAGGGCGATCCGTGCCGCGATCTCTCCGCGTCGCGCATGCGCCCCGTTGATCCGCAGGAGGTCCGCTCCCGCCCGGAGGAGTCCCTCCAGGTAGCCCCTGTGGACCGCCTTCGGGCCGATCGTCGCAACGATTCGCGTGGCGCGCCGCGGCGCGGCTTCGGGCTGCCGGACTCGGTTCGGTCTTCGGGCCATGTCCCCTCCGTCCCGGGCATGATGGCGCCGGGACGGGGGGCGTGTCGATGACTCCGCTATTTCACCGCCAGGTTCTTCCCAGCGAACTCCCAGTTGAGGAGGCCGTCGACGACGGCGGTGAGGTAGTCCTTCCGGCGGTTCTGGTAGTCGAGATAGTAGGCGTGCTCCCAGACGTCGATCACGAGGAGCGGGACCTGGCTGGTCGTCAGAGGAGTGTCGGCATTGGCGGTCTTCGCGATCTTCAGTTTTCCGCCGTCCGAGACGAGCCAGGCCCATCCGCTTCCGAACTGGGTCATGCCGGCGTCGACGAACTCCTTCCGGAACGCCTCGTACCCACCGAACGCTGCCTCGATCTTCCCGAAGAGCGCTCCCTCGGGCTTGCCGGGCTTGCTGGTCTTCGGTCTCAGGCTGTTCCAGTAGAAGGTGTGGTTCCAGGCCTGGGCGGCATTGTTGAAGACCCCCTTTTTCGCCGGGTCGGCACTGGCCGCCTTGACGATCGCCTCCAGCGGTTGCCCCTCGAGCGGGGTGCCTGCGATCAGGCCGTTCAGGGTGTCCACATATCCCTTGTGGTGCTTCCCATAGTGGTAACTGATGGTTTTGGAAGAGATTACGGGGTCGAGGGCGGCCTCCGCCCACGGAAGGGAAGGCAGCGAAAGCGGCGCCGCGCCCTTTGCGATGGAGGGGAATCCTCCCGTTGCTGCTGCGGCCGTTGCGAGGGTCGCGGTGGTGACGAACTGGCGGCGGTTGGAGTCGGAGTCAGCCGGGGGTTTGGGCATTGGTCGTCTCCTTCAATCCGAGTTACGAGAATTCGTCTCGAACGGACGTAGGTTAGACCGGGGCCCGGTTTTGCTCTGTCTCCTGCTATCCTCGAGACCCTGGAGGACAGAAGAGATGGCTGAAGAGACTAAGCCCCCCGTCGTGCTCGCGCCCGGGTCACCGGCTCCCCATTTCTCGCTTCCTGGCGGGTCCGGGAATACCGTTTCCCTTGCCGACTTCGCCGGCAAGAACGTCGTGCTCGTCTACTTCTACCCGAAGGACGACACGCCCGGGTGTACGAAGGAAGCGTGCAGCCTCCGCGACGGCTGGAGCGTGCTCCAGACGGCCGGCGTCGTGGTTCTCGGGATCTCCCGGGACGGGGCCGAGTCGCACGCCGCGTTCGCGTCGAAGTACAAACTGCCGTTTGAGCTGCTGACCGACGCCGACCACGCGGTCCATGTTGCATATGGCGCGTGGGGACAGAACCCGAACCCGATCTGGGGCGTGGGACCGCTCCGGAAGTCGTTCCTCATCGGGAAGGACGGGAACATCCTCCACGTCTTCGACAAGGTTGACACCGAGCATCACGCCGACCAGGTCCTGAAGGCGCTCGGCGCTCCGGTGGCTCCGGCGGCCATGTCAAATGTCGGCGACGCCGTGAAGCAAGTGGTCGAGGACGTCGCCCAGAAGCCGGCCGTGCAGAAGGCGGCGAAGGCGGTGAAGAAGGTTGTCGCCGACGCGAAGAAGAAACCGGCCGTCAAGAAAGCCGCGAACGCCGTGAAGAAAGTTGTCGCGGACGTCAAGGCGGGCGTCAAGAAGGTGAAGAAGGCAATCGCGGGCGCCCGGAAGAAGGCCTCGCCGAAGAAGGCCTCCAAGGCCGCCCGGAAGCCTGCCCGGAAGCCGGCCCGGAAGGTCGTGAAGAAGGCCGTCCGCAAGGCCGCCGTGAAGCCAGCGCCGAAAAAGGCAAAGCCAGCGCCGAAAAAGGCAAAGCCGACTACTAAGAGGAAAGTCGTGAAGGGCAAGGGGAGGCGTTGACGACAAGGAGAACGAGGGGTGATGGATCGGCCCCGGACTGAGGAGACATGCCAAAGCACTACCTGACGAAGAAGGAAATGGAGACCGACGAACTGCGCCACGCTCTCGAAGGCGCGCGCGACTACGTTTCGTCCCACCAGACCCAGACGAAGAAGTGGACGGCCGTCGGGGTCGGCGCCGTGTTGCTCGTGGCGCTGGTATGGGGAGGTCTGGCGTGGCGAGAGCGGAGGCTCGAGGCGCGGTTCTCGAAGGCGATGGGGATTTTCGATGCCCCGCTCGTGACGGACGGCGTGGCCGGGAACGGCTCTCAGAAGATCTACAAGGACCCGGCGGAGAGGCTGGGCGACGCCCGGAAGGCGCTCGAGGAGATCGCCAGGGATGGCCCGTCCTCGGGTCCGGGACGCGCCGCGACTCTCGTGCTCCTCGGCCTCGACGGCAAGAAGGGGGCGACGGGCACGGCCCTCGACCGCGTCTCCACCTTCGCCCAGAAGGACGCGGGGTCGATGCACTCGGGTTTCGCCGCCATGGCGCTGCTCGAGGCGCGCGCCGCGGCCGGGCAGACGAAGGAGGCGATCGCCACGGCAAAGAAGTACCTCGACTCGTCGTCGTCACCTCTCCCGAAGGACCTGCTGATCTTCACGCTGGGGCAGCTGTCGGAGAAGGCAGGACAGGCCGCTGAGGCGAAGAGCTACTACCAGCGGATCGTGACGGACTTCCCGGATTCCTCGGTCCGAGGGGAAGCTCAGCAGAGATCGCAAGCCCTGTGACGGACCCAAAGCCCCGGGCCGTCGTCGTGATCTGCGACGGCCTGGGGGTAGGCGCCGCTCCCGACGCGGCCGCGTTTGGGGACGCCGGAACGAACACGCTCGCGCACGTCCTCCGAGACGGGCGGGCAATGGTGCCGAACCTCGCGCGGCTCGGTCTTCTCCACACGCTCTACGCGGACGCTCCGCCGGGGCTTCCCGCTCCGCACGGCGCCTTCGGCCGGATGGCCGAGATCTCGCCCGGGAAGGACACGACCACCGGGCACTGGGAGATGATGGGGGTGCCGCTCGAACGGGCCTTCCCCCTTTACCCGAACGGCTTCCCACCCGAGGTGATCGAGCCATTCGAACGGGCGACCGGGAAGAAAGCGCTCTGGAACCGCCCTGCCTCGGGGACCGAGATAATCGAGAAGCTGGGGGTCGAGCACATGCGGTCGGGCAACCCAATCGTCTACACCTCGGGCGATTCGGTCTTCCAGATCGCCGCGCACGAGGAAGTCGTCCCGATCGACACGCTCTACGCCTGGTGCGAGGCGGCGCGCGCGATTCTCGTCCCCCCGCACGAGGTGGGGCGGGTCATCGCCCGGCCATTCGTCGGGACCCCCGGGACGTTCCGGCGCACCCACCGGCGGAAGGACTTCTCAGTGAAGCCGCCGGCCCCGACCCTCCTCGACCGCCTCCTCGCCGCGGGCCGAACGGTCTACGGCATCGGCAAGATCGAGGACATCTTCGCCGGACAGGGGCTCTCCGAGGCGGTCCACACCGAGTCGAACCGCGACGGGATCCTCCGGACGATCGCGGCGGTGCGGGACCGGCGCGACGACTTCGTCTTCACCAACCTCGTCGACTTCGACGCGAAGTACGGACACCGGAACGACCCGAAGGGGTACGCGGTCGCCCTCGAGGAGCTCGATGCGTTCCTCCCCGAGCTGCTGGGCGCCCTCCGGCCGGGGGACCTGCTCCTCTTCTCGGCCGACCACGGCGGCGACCCGTCGGACGTCTCGACAGACCATACCCGGGAGTACGTCCCGGTCGTGGCGACCGGGCCGGGGATCCATCCCGGAGCGGACATCGGCACGCGGGGGACCTTCGCGGACCTCGGG
>CALFNC010000281.1 GCA_937902605.1 uncultured Acidobacteriota bacterium
ATTCTCAAGAAGCTCCATCGTGCGAATTAACCTGACTTCGGGTACGAGACACTAGCGCCTTGCAGGGAGACGCTTCACCGACACGGGAAGTCCTATTCGATGTGCTCCCATGGGCGGAGAATCTCGGTCTCCACGGCCGCCTTCTGGATGTCTGACCACACGGCTTGAACGACGTTCCGACTGTCCACGATGAAGTAGGCGCCGACTTCCTGGTATGCGCGCGAGCCCACGCGGGGCTTGATGAAGAACGCGTTCTCCTTCTTGAACTTCCGCTTGATACGAGCCTCGACCGCCCGAATCGAGAGGGGGACAGTGATCTTCCTCATAGACCCAGTCTGCGCAGATGTGCGCTTGTGCGTCAAGGGCCGTATTCGGATACGGCTAAGAGTACCCGTGCTACACTGATCCCGTGTTACACGGAGGTTTCGGACCATGGCGAATCTGACGATCGTCGTCGACGACACCGTGCTGCGACGGGCGCGCGTGAAGGCGGCCCAACTCGGGACGTCCGTCAACTCCGTTCTGCGGGAGCAGCTCGCATCGTGGCTCGGGGGGGCAGGCAAGAGGTCGCGCGCCATCGAGTCCCTTATCGAGCGCTCCGGCCGGGCGCGCAGCGGCCGCGGTGGCCGGACGTGGACCCGGGACGAGCTCCATGAGCGGTAAAGCGTTCCTCGACACGAACGTCCTCGTGTACCTCTTCGACAAGGACTCCCCCGCCAAGCAACGGCGCGCCCGGGCGGTATTGGAGGCAGAGGGAAGCTCGGCCGCCGTCAGCACGCAGGTCCTGCAGGAACTCTACGTCACGATGACGCGGAAGCTCGGGCACCCGATGCCGGAGCGGGACGCCGAGGCCGCTGTCCGCGAGCTGGCCGCGCTCGAGGTCGTCCCTGTCGACAGCCTTCTAGTCCTTTCGGGGATCGCACGCTCCAGGGGAGACCGTCTCTCGCTGTGGGATGCCCTCGTCATCGAGGCCGCGCTCCAGGGGGGCTGCGGGAGGCTCCTGACGGAGGACCTCCAGGACGGACGGCGCTTCGGATCGCTCCGCGTCGAGAACCCCTTCTCCGGCTCGTAGGGCAGCCCGATCGCGACGGGGGGCGGTAGACCGTGGGGCGGTGCTCACCCATGAACGCGCGCCTTCGAAGTCGGGGTTGGAAGGCAGCGGGTCCCGAGCGGGTGTGGCACAAAACGCTGACCCCAACCGACGTTTTCTCGCCCCTGATCCCTTCCCTCACTTCCGTGACGTGCGCCCCGAAGAACCGGGCTCCATGTCGAACTCGCTGGAAAGCCGGAGTATCATTCGTCTGGTTTGCGTTCTGGCGTGATTGGGCTCGGGATGCGCGACACGGACCCGGACACAGAGGAGGATGTGGAGATGTCCAGGATCGAAGACCTAAACAAGACCTTGGCCGAGCTTCTGTCGAGTTCGGGCGACATCGAGGCTTGCGCGGTCGTCGCCGAGGACGGCCTGAGGGCTCGCTCACCCTGGGCGATCTGCAGCTCGAGATCGTCCCAGCCCACTTCCTTCACTCGCCGGGCAACTTCCAGCTCTACGATCCGGTTTCGAAGATCCTCTACTCGGGAGATCTCGGCGCCTCGCTCGGGAACGATTACACGCACGTGACCGATTTCGACGCCCACGTGCCGTTCATGAAGGGGTTCCACGAGCGGTACATGGCCTCCGAGAGGGCGATGAAGGCATGGGCGCGGAGGGCGAGGAAGCTCGACATCGAGACGATCGCGCCCCAGCACGGGGCTATGCTCTCAGAGCGAAGGAACGTCGAGCGTTTCATCGACTGGGCGGCGTCTCTGCCGTGCGGGACGGATCTGATACCGGCCTGACGACCCGAGCTCTGGACACGACACGTGAAAACCGACGAACAGAGCCGCGCCTTCTCCAGGGAGGCGCCGAGACAGCCCGCACCCAGCGTGCCCCGGCCGGTCCGGCTGGGCGCGCTCCTGCTCGAGCTGGAGCCGTGGGTCCCGGTGACCTTCCATGCCGGCAGCTTTGTCGTGATCGAGGGTGGCGAAGAACTCGGACGTCTGGTTGGGAGCACCGCTTCGGCGACGATCCTCGGTTTCCTCGACGCCGAGAGCGGGGAGCGTCTGGCCGAGGCCGTCAGCCGTCTGGGTGAGGTCCCGTGCGCGACAGCATATGTCTTCTCTAGCGGTGCGAGGCCGCTCGAGATGCTGCTCGTCAGCGGAACGGAAGAGGTCCGGGCCTTCTTCCGGAACGCCGAAAACCGTCTCCAGACGATGGACGACCTGGTCTTCTTCTACCGGGCCTTCCTCACGGGCGGCGCGGCTGTCTGCTTCACGAACCCGAACGGCGTGATCCTCGACGTCAATCGGGCGTTCCTCGACCTGTACGGCTACCACCTCGGCGAGGTCGTTGGGCGGACGCCCCGGGTCCTCAAGTCGGGCCGGCAGCCGCCGGCGACCTACGATGAGATGTGGAAGGCCATCACGGACCCAGATGGCGGATTCTGGTCGGGTGAGACGGTCAATCGGAGGAAGGACGGAAGCGAGGTTGTCGTCCTCCTATCGATCAACGCCGTGAGGCGGGACGACGGCGCGCTCGCAGGTTTTGTCGCATCCGCGATCGACGTCTCCCGAAGGAGGCAGATGCAGGAGGAGCTGCAGGCCAAGAACCGAGAGCTCGAGACCTTCGCGAGGCTGGCCAGCGAGCTGATGGCGATCACGTCCCACGACCTGAAGGCCCCGCTCACCGCGATCGTCAGCCGCGCCGGCCTCCTGAAGAGCGACCTTTCGCGGGGCGAGACTGGCTCCGCCTCTCAGCACATCGAGAGGATCGTCGACTCCACCCGCCGGATGGCGGACTTCATCGACAACCTCCTCGATCTAGAGAGGATCCGCTCGGGGACGTGGCAGATGAAAGCACGGCGGGTCCGACTCGATTCGATTCTGGCGAGCTGTATCGAAGGAGTGCAGGAGCTCGCCACCGGGAAAGGAGTGACACTGCGCCTGGAGGTCTCCGCGGCCCCGGATCGCGTCGTCGCGGACCTCGTCAAGATGGAGCAGGTTTTCGCGAACTTGATCTCCAATGCGCTCAAGTTCTCGCCGCCCGGAAGCGGCGTCGATGTCGTCTACATGGACGGGCCGCCCGGACGAAAAATGGTGACCGTCTCGGATCGTGGTCCCGGGGTGCCGCCGGAGGATCTCGACCGGATCTTCGACCGCTACTACCAGGTGCAGAAGAGGGGGACCGGCCACCAGAGGGGGACGGGCGGCGTCGGGCTCGGGCTTGCCATCGCAAAGACGGTCGTGGAGATGCACGGCGGAACGATCCACGCCGAGAACCGTCCGGAGGGCGGCTGCCGCTTCGTCGTCGAGATTCCTTCCAGGCACCGGGCGGCTTCCGTCAGCGAGCTCGCCGTCCTCGTCATCGACCCGCTCGCCGCCATCTCCGACTCGATCGTACCAATCCTCCGTCGGAAAGAGGTCGAGGTCCTCACCGCTCGGAGCCCCGTCGAGGTGAGGAGGTCCTACGGGCTCGAGAAACCCGATGTCGTCTTCATTCACGGCGCGGGACTCTCCACTGAGCTTCTCGATCTGATCAGGGAGCTCGACCAAGACGGCAGCCCCCTCGTCGTGGACGTGGACGAGAATTCCGAGGGGTCACGGTGCGCGGGCTGCAGCAACCGTCGCCGCCGCCTCGTTCTTCCACTGCTCGACGTCGAGGTCCTCGGGGTCCTCGGGTCGGTCACGGACCCGGGGCCCGCGGGGCGTGTATGAGGAGGGCATACCGGCTCCTCCTCGTAGACGACGACGAAGAGAACCGAGCGCCCGTGGCCGATTATCTTCGGCTCTTCGGGTACGAGGTGCGTGAGCGCCCGGATGGTCTGTCGGCGCTGGAGGCGGCGCACGAGGAGACGCCTGACGCGGTTCTCCTCGACGTTCAGATGCCCGGCCTGGACGGCTTCGAGGTCCTCTCGAGGATGCGGGGGGACCCGGCGCTCGAGCTCGTCCCCGTCTTGCTGATGACGAGCCTCGGGCGGACGAACCTGAAGGTAAAGGGACTCGACCTCGGGGCGGACGACTACCTGGTCAAGCCGGTCGACCTCGCCGAGCTGGTCGCCCGCGTCCGACGAGCTTTGAAACGGAGCGCAAGATACGCCAGACTGTCCGGAAAGGCCGCAGGGGACCTCTCTAAGATCTCGCTGCCCGAGCTGCTCCAGACGCTGGAGATTGGGAGGAAGAACGCCCGGGTCGTCCTCGTCGACCTCGAGGCCGAGATCCTCCTCGACCAGGGACGCCTGACGGAGGCGCGATGGTGCGGATTCAGCGGTCAGGACGCTCTGTCCCGCATCTGCCTCGTCGAGAGCGGTTCCTTCTCGATTGACTTCGATCCCGCTCCCGGCTGCGCGGCGGCTGAGCCTCTCAACCTGATGAAGGCGCTGATCGGCGGTGCGGTTCAGCTGGACGAGATCTGTGCGATCCTCGAGCCGACGCCAGGACGCGACGCGCTCCTGGAGGTGAACGGAGACCTCGGAGGCTTCCCGGAGATCGCCGCGCTCGGGGCGCCACGCTTCGCCACGGCGCTCGAGTGGGTCGCGGCGATGCCCGGGGAGCTGATCGCGAACGCCCGGACAGTCGTTTCAGCCTGTAAGACAGGAACGCTCCGGTGCGCCGCGCGGAAGGACGACTGAAAGCGAGGAACGAATGACGAGGATCATCACCGTGGCCAGCCAGAAGGGCGGCGTCGGAAAGACGACGGCGACCTTGAACCTCGGCTACAGCCTCAGCCGGTTCGGGAGCCGCGTACTGCTCATCGACACGGACGCGCAAGGGGGCCTGACGATCGCCAGCAACCTCCGGGAGCGGACCGTCCTCGGACTGGCGCAGCTCGTCTCCGGGAGATCGGAAGAGCACACGTCTGAACTCCAGTCACGCCAATATC
>CALFNC010000282.1 GCA_937902605.1 uncultured Acidobacteriota bacterium
GGTTCGCCAGAAAAAGGCTCTTGTATTTCCCCGAGAACGCCGAGCCGAGCCGGTCCTCGAGGAGGCTCGAGCTGCGGACGATGATGGGGCGGTCCTCGAAGTCGTCCAGCGCGAGGGACAGGCCGCGGATGATCTCCGGCGAGAAGTGAGAGCTCTTGAAGACCTGCACCAAGTGGGGGTATTCCTCGCGGATCTGGTCGATCTGGAGGTACTTCCGGTTGTAAACGTCCTCGAGGTTGTTGTACTGGAGAAAGTCGAGGACGCCGTCCGAGGTGACGTACCAGGTCTTCGGCGTTCGAATCGTCCCTAGATCCTCGGCGACCTCCGGCGATCGCCGCAGGATCCGTCCCGCCAGGAAGAGCCCTGCCCCCTTTCCACCCAGCTTCCCATGGCTGGAGGGGGGGCTGATCACGTGCCGGACGAGGTCGTAGAAGTCCCCGACCGCGATGACGTTCTTGGCGACGTCGATGAAGTCGAGCTCCTCGGTCAGGAACCGGCGGACCAGGGAGACCCGGAGGCCGACCTGTATCCCGCGCGACAGCTCGCGGTCGTCGATCGCCATGTCCTCGTACCGCTCGAGAAACTGCGTGATCTCCGATAGCGACGTCCCCTGGTTCTCGACCGCCTCGACGAGGAACCCCGACTTGTCATCCTTGATCCACTTCTGGACGTTCCGGAGAATCTCGTCGGGAGTCATGTGCTCCCTGGCGATCTGGAAGATCTCGTCGGTCATCCGGAGCAGCCCGCCGGCGTTCTTCGTCTCCGACGGGCGGTTCTCGTTCTCCTCCGGGGCCCGGCGGCTCGGGGAGAAGAACTGGAGGAGGTCCTGGGCCTCCCGGACGCCGCTCCATGAGAGGTAGTTGATGAGCCGGCGCGCGATCCGGACGAGGAGGTGCTGGTCGATCTTCCGGAGGAAGCCGATGATGACGTCCAGCTCGCGCCGTTCCTGGGCCGCGGTCGCGTCGGTGCTCATCGCCTGAAGGAGGCTCGCGCCAGAATGCTCAGACCCAGCCGCGGTCGCGGCACGCCTTGGCCACGCGGCTGACCGAGATCACGTAGGCCGCGTCGCGCATGAAGAGCTTCTGCTTCTTGGACAGCTCGACCACGGCGTGGAACGCCGCGGTCATCTTCTGGTCGAGCTTCTCCAGCGTCTCGGCCTGGGTCCAGTAGTAGTTCATGTTGCACTGGACCTGCTCGAAGTAGCTGCAGGTGACGCCGCCGGCGTTGGCGAGGAAGTCGGGGATGACGAAGATGCCCTTCTGCTGGATGACCTTGTCCGCCTCAGGGGTGACCGGCCCGTTCGCCCCCTCGGCGATCACCTTGACGCGCGGCTTGATCTTGTCGACGTTGTCCCCCGTCACCTGGTTCTCGAGGGCTGCCGGGATCAGGATGTCGACGTCTTGCTCGATCCAGGCTCCGCCCGGAAGGACCTCGTAGCCGAGGCTGGCCGCCTTCGTCTTGTCGATCCCGCCAAAGTGGTCCGTGATCAGTAGGAGCGCGTCGACGTCGACACCAGACTCTTTGCGGAAGGTGTAGGAGGTCTGGTCAACCTGGTCCCACGACGAGACACAGACAACCTTCCCGCCGAGCTGCTGGTAGAGCCGGACCGCATACTGCGCGACGTTCCCGAACCCCTGCGCGGCCGCCGTGGTCTTCTTGATGTCGATCCCGAGCAGCTTCAGCGCCTCCCGGAGCGTGTAGACGACCCCGTACCCGGTGGCCTCGGTGCGGCCGAGGGAACCGCCCATGCCGACCGGCTTCCCGGTGATGAAGCCGGGATACCGGCCACCGTGAATCGTCTCGAACTCGTCGAGCATCCAGAGCATGTGCTGGGGGTTCGTCATGACGTCGGGCGCGGGGACGTCATTGATCGGCCCGACGTTCTTGGCGACCTGCCGGATCCATCCGCGACAGATCGCCTCCTGCTCCCGGGCACTGAGGTTGTGCGGGTCGCAGATGACGCCGCCCTTGGCCCCGCCGAGCGGAATGTCCACGACCCCGCACTTCCAGGTCATCCACATCGACAGGGCCTTGACGGTGTCGACAGTCTCCTGCGGGTGGAAGCGAATCCCGCCCTTGCAGGGGCCCCTGGCGTCGTTATGCTGGATCCTGAAGCCACGGAAGACGCGGAACTTGCCGTCGTCCATCCGGACCGGGATGCTGAAGTGGTACTCGCGAAGCGGGTTGCGGAGAAGGTCCCGGGTCGGCTGGTCCAGCTCGAGGACGTCGGCCGCCTTGTCGAACTGCCGCTGGGCCATTTCGAACGGGTTGAATGAGCTTTTCATGATCGGTTCCCTCTATTCTTCTTTTCGGCGATTAGTGGATTCCCAGAGGTCTCGGACCCCTCCCGAGGGGATGGAGGGCGACCATCAGGGGAATCGAACCGGGCGGAAGATCAGGGGGAGGTGCGGCCTGTCCGGATCCCCGGGGCGGGCCGCCGCGGTACCGCGGCGCATCGGCCAAATGGTACACCCGATTCCCCTCGAACAGGCGGGCCGGCACCCGGAATCGCCGGAGTCCACGGCCTCACTCGGCCGTCAGGAGCCGCCGCGACCAGATCGTCAGCACGACGGCCGAAGCGAGGAGGAGCGCGCCGGTCCCCTGGTGCGCCGCACGCAGGAGCACCTGCCACGCAGCCGGACCGGACGGTCCCGGCTCGACGCTGATGGCCGCCATGGCCGAGATCCCAAGGACGGCCTGAAGGCTGATCAGGACGGAGAGGACGATCCCGGTGGAGCGGAGGGCTGCCACGTCCTTGTGGAGGCTGGCGGCTCTCGCCCCGGTCGCGAGCGCGAGCATGACGACGATCGTTGCCAGCGAGACGTGGATCAGGAGGCCCCGATCGAGATGACGCTGTTGGGCCCCGAGAATCAGCTGGACGAGGAGGACGGCGGTCAAGGTCGCGGAGAGGGCCTGATCGGTCGTGGCGGCCCGTTGCCGGGCCGGTTCCGCCTCCGAGCCGTACGTGGCCGACAGGAAGACCGCAATGGCCACGACCATGCCGAAGAAAACCTGGCCGAAGACGCCGTGGACCACCGCGAGCACGATGTTCGGCGTCGTCCGGCTCGCGTCGGTCGCCAGCGTGAAGGTCCCCGTGACCCGCAGTCCTCCGAGGATTCCCTGCACGATCACCGCCCCGACGGCGGTCAAGGAGAAGAAGCGGAGCCACCTCCTCCGGTCGCAGAGATGGACCACGACCGCGAGCGTCACGGTGGTCAGCCCGACCAGAGACCCGAACAGGCGGTGCGCGTGCTCGTAGTAAACCCCTCCTGTCATTCGAGAGACAGGGAAGAGGAACATGTTGTAGCCGAATGAGTTCGGCCAGTCGACGACCGCGAGGCCCGCCTTCTGGCTCGTGACGACGCCACCCACGACGAGAAGAAGCATCGTCGCCGCTGCCGTCACGACCGCGAACCACCACGGCCAGTTCCTCGCCTTCGATGCCGTGATTCGGCCCGTCGCACCCGCGAGCCCT
>CALFNC010000283.1 GCA_937902605.1 uncultured Acidobacteriota bacterium
GAGATATTGGCGTGACTGGAGTTCAGACGTGTGCTCTTCCGATCTGGGTCGCGCTTGAAGTACTTCCGCGTGTACCGCTGGCGGGCCCGGTCCTCGCGCTCGATCCGGGCGGCCGACTCCCTTCGCGAAAGCCCGAACAGCTTCCGGATCCGGTCGATCCTCGGCTCGATCGACCCGATCACGCGGACGTGGAACGCGCGCGGCATGTGCTGCGTGATCACCGTCGAGCCCCGCCCGACGAGGATGACGTTTCCCATCTCAGCGAGCCGGAGGACGGTCTCCGTCGTGTGCTGGATCAGCCGCCAGGCCGACGGATGGAGCCCGAGAATCTCCCCCACGGCGTCCTCGACGCCGGCGTGGCGGTCCTCGCGCATGAAGTCGGCGATGCGGGCCGGAAGCTCGTGGTCCTGGAGAATCTGGTGGACCAGGTTCTTGTCGAACAGCGTCCAGGGGACGGACCCCTTCGGGTTGCGCGCGTTTAGGTAGTCCGCCAGGGCCACTCCGAGGGTGACGCCGCCCCCCCCGGTCTGGCGGGAGATCGTGACGAGAGGGCGCTGCCCGAGGGGCTTCGTCCCCCGCCCCTTCTTCTCCGGCGGCTGAAGCGTCGTGTTGATGAAGGTGAGGCACTTTTCCGCGGCAGATGGACCGGGCATCGCGGGCTCCTTTCCGGTCAGGTCCGTGGGGCCCGACCGTGCTTCTCGACGTGTCTTCGACCGCTCCGAAGAACCCCGCGGACAGAATACCCCCATCGGGCGACCCCCCGCCGGACCTGTCGATCCCTGACGCCGAACGCGTCCGTCAGGCGACGTACGACATAGGCTCTCAGCTCAAGGCAGCGAAGAAGTTCCTGACCAGCGCCCGGGCCACGTGAAGGCGATAGGCCGCGGTGGACCGGATGTCGTCGATCGGGGCGATGTCCCGCCCGGTGGCCTCGTCGAGGTCGGCACCGGAGAGCTCCCGGGGCGACCGGCCGAGGGCGAGGGCGCGGACCGACGGCAGGAACGAGGTTGTCGGGGCGACGGAGGCCATGCCGAGCCCGATGCGGGCGACGCGGCCGTCGGCGACGACCGCGATTCCAGCCAGAGCCACCTTGGAGATCGCCTGCGCGCTCCGGGTCCCGACCTTTCGCCACGCCTGGTGAGACGGCCGGCCGGGAAGGTCGACCTCGATCCGCGCGATCAGCTCGTCGGGGCGGCAGACCGTCCGCCGATAGCCGGTATAGAAGGCGTTGAGCGGGACCCGGTGCTCACCGGCGCGACTCATGAGGACGATCTCAGCGTCCAGAGCGGCGAGGGCAGCGACGCCGTCCGCCGCCGGAGAGCCGGTGGCCAGGTTCCCGGCCAGCGTGCCCCGCGCCTGGATCTGCGCAGCTCCGACCGTGGCCGCCATCTCGGCGAGGAGCGGGGCGCGGACGGAGACGACCGGGCTACGACGGAGATCCTCGTACGTCGTGGCGGAGCCGAGGACGAGCCGGTCGCCGTGGAGGTCGATCGTCCGGAGGGCCGCCACCCGCGTCAGGTCGATGACGAGGGGGGCGCCTGCGAGCGGGAGCTGCGCATGGCGCTCGACGTACCAGTCGGTCCCGCCGGCGAGCATGACGGTTTCGCCGCCCCGCGCGCTCCGCTCGGCAAGGAGATCGCAGATCTCGGGAAGCGTCGACGGCGAGGCGAACGCGAGGGTGGAGAGCGAAGGCGCGGTCATTCCGGCCCCCCGTCACCGGCGGCGTTCCGCGCGGCGACGACGATTCGCTGGTACCCGGTGCAGCGGCAGATGTTTCCGGCCATCGCCTCGCGGACCGCGGCCTCGCTCGGGTGGAGGTCCCGTGCTCGGAGGGCCTCGAGGGAGACGAGGATCCCCGGCGTGCAGAAGCCGCACTGCGTTCCACCGTCCTCGACGAAGGTCCGCTGCAGCGGGGTGAGCGGTCCCGACCCGGCGAGCCCCTCGACGGTCGTGACGGACCGTCCCGCGCATTGGCCGAAGGCGACGAGGCAGGCGTTGACCGGGGCGCCGTCGAGGAGGACGGTGCAGCTGCCGCACTCCCCTTCACCGCAGCCCTCCTTCGTACCGGTGAGGCCAAGCGACTCGCGGAGGACATCCAGGAGGCGGGTGAGGGGTGGCGCTTCCACCGAGCAGGGCGCGCCGTTGAGCTGGAAGTCGACCTTCATGGCTTGGCACCCTGGGCCAGCTCGAAGAGCCGCTCGGGGAGCAGCGGAAGGGTGTCGGCGACGATCCCGGTCGCGTGCTCCACCGCGGAGGCGATCGCCGGAGCCGCCCCGTCCATGGGAAGCTCCCCCAGCCCTTTCGCCCCGCCGCCAGGTCCATGGGCGTATGGGTGCTCGACGAGGATCGTCGTGAACGGGGGCGCGTCGAGGCTCGTCGGGACGATGTAATTCGTCATCGTCGGGTTCAGGATCTGGCCTCCAGCCGTGACGACGTCCTCGGAGAGAGCCCACCCGATCGCCTGGAGCGCGCCACCTTCGATCTGTCCTCGGCACATCACGGGGTGGATCGCCCGCCCCACGTCGACCGCGCTCCAGAACGCGACGACCTTCGTCTCGAACGTGTCGAGGTCGACCTCCACCTCGGCAACGTCGCAGGCCCAGCCGAAGACGGGGTAGGCGTCGCCGGTGTACGTGGCGTCGTCCCAGCGGACCCCCGGGGGGGGCGCGTACGTGGCCATGGCGCTGACCGCACCCTCCCTCGCGAGGAGCCGGTCGGCGGCCTCGGGGAAGGAGCCGCCGCGGGCGGCCCGCTCGCCGTCGACGCGGTCGCGAATCTCCCGCGCGGCCTTCTCGACGAGCGAGCCGACCACCATCACCGTCCGGGATGCGACGGTGGGTCCGGAGTCGGGGACGTGCGCGGTGGACGGGACGGAGACGTCGACGCCGTCGATCGGCAGGGCCAGCGCCGCGGCGGCGATCTGCCGGAACACGGTCTCGGTCCCTTGCCCGATGTCGGTCGACGCGCTCCGGACGCGGGCCCTTCCCCCGGGTAGGAGGTCGACGGCGACGGTCCCCTTCAGCTTCTGCTCTCCTGAGCCGGTGAAGCCGGCGCCATGAAAGAAGACCGACGCGCCGATGCCGCGAACCTTCCGCCCGTCTCGCGCCGGACCGCGGGCGCGCTTTTCGTGGTAGCCGCTCGCTTCCGCTGTGCGCGCGACGCATTCGGCGACGCCGACCGAGTCGGCCAGGCGCTGGCCGGTCGCGGTCGTATCGCCCACGCGGAGGAGGTTCTTCCGCCTCAGCTCGAGCGGGTCGACGCCGAGCGTCCGGGCGATCCGGTCGACGTGCCGCTCCATCGCCCAGATCGTCTGCGGCGCTCCGAAACCTCGGAACGCCCCATTCGGCGGCGTGTTCGTGGCGACGGCGCACGATTCGACGCAGACGTGCTCCCATCGATAGGCTCCGGAGGCGTGCAGGGTGCCACGGGACAGGACCACCGGGGTCAGCGTGACGTAGGCGCCGCCGTCCATGACGACCCGGATCGACGCGGCGCGGAAGGTCCCGTCGCGGTCGCAGCCGGTCGTGATCTCCACCTCGGCCGGGTGGCGCTTCGTCGTCGCCTCGATGTCCTCCTGTCGGCCGTAGACCATCTTGACGGGGCGGCCGCTCTTCCGCGCGAGGAGGAGCGCGTGGAGCGCGAGGAGTGTCGGATACTCTTCCTTGCCGCCGAACCCGCCGCCAGTCACCGCCTGGACGACGTCGATCTCCGCGCCCGGAAGGCCGAACGCCCGCTCGATCCCCTTCTCGACGTAGTACGGGCACTGAAGCGATCCGGTGAGGCGGGCCTTCCCGTCCTCCCACCACGCGAGAACGCCCTGGGGCTCCAGGTAGAGCTGCTCCTGCAAAGGCGTCCGGTACGTGCCGGTCACCACGACCTCGCACCGGGAGACGGCCTGGGCGCCGTCTCCCTTCACGATCCGGTACCGCTTCTGGACGTTGTCGGCGCGGTGAATCACGACCCGGGCGGCCAGCGCTTCGGCGATTGACAGCACGGCCGGCAGGGGCTCGACCTCCACGCCGAGGTGCTCGACGGCCCGCACGACCCGTTCGCGGTCCTCGCCGGCCACGAGCGCCAGGGCCTCGGACCGGTGACGGATCTCGCCGCCGACGGGAACCAGGACCGGCTGGTCGTCCTCGATCAGGGCGACGACGTTGTACGGGACGTCCGCGGCCTTGACGACGGTCAGGCCGGACCAGTCGAACGCGGGGTCGGGCCGGATGGCCAGGAGCCGGCCTCGAGGTACGGTGCTGCGGAGGGTCGCCCCGTGGAGAAGCCCGGGGGTGCGAAGGT
>CALFNC010000284.1 GCA_937902605.1 uncultured Acidobacteriota bacterium
TCGTCGACATGGTTCGGCACGACCACGGTGTTCGGGTTGAGCCGGGCCATCCGGTCGGCGAGGGCCTGGGTCGATACGAGCAACCCCGCCGCTTCCCGCGCGAAGAGGGCGACCACACGGTGGATATTTGCCAGGGCCACGGCAGGAACGTCGCTCTCGTCGAGGTCGAGAAGACTGTCGTCCAGCGCGTGGAGGAGCGGAATATCTCTTGCACGGAGATATGCGATGAGCCGTTCCGCCTCCGTGGGGGTCGTCCCTTCCTGCCAGGACCTCTCGACGATGACGACGTCCACCGGTCCGGTCAGCTCGGGGCCGTGCATCAGGCGGACCCGGTCCGAGACGGACGGGTGGGAGAGGGGCCGCAGGAGACGAATGTAGGTGCATCCGTACGGCGCTGCTTTGGGTCCGTAAGTGCCGTGGAGGACGAAGACGTTACGCATCGGGGAAGAGCGCGGCGAGGCTTCGGTAGGCCGCGGTGGCAGGGTGATGCCGGATGACATCGCGGAAGGCGCGGCTCATGAGCCGGCAACGGAGCTCGTTGTCCTCGAGCAGGCGGACGAGCGCGTTCAGGCAGCTGTCGGCGGTCGACGTGTCGATGACGAGCGCGTTCTCCTCGTGCATGGCGAAGCTGGAGGCGCCACCGGCCGAGGGAACGATCGCCGTCGCGCCGCAGCCCATCGCCTCCAGGGCCGACAAGCCCATCGCCTGGTAAGAGGAGAAGTCGGCGAAGATGTGGACCCGGTTGAAGAGGGACGCGAGCGCCGGCCCGTCGAGGACGCCAGCGCTCGTATGAGGGAAGGACCTTTGAAGCGGGGGGTAGTCGGGGTGGGTCGGGTCGTCTCCGAAGATGGTGATCTCCACGCGGTCTCCGTACTTCGCGGAGACGGTCTCGAGGACGTCCATCGTCAGGATCGGTTTCCGCCGGGGGCTCGATGGCCGTGCCATCGCGGCGATTCGGATCCGGTCCCGGGGAGGGGCGGGGCGGACGGGACGGAACAGGGATTGGTCGAAGCTCGGACCGACGACGTGGCACGTGGCGCCCGTCCGCCGCAGCACTTCGTCGCGGTTCCACTCGGTCTTCGTGAAGAGGACGAGCCCGGGCACCAGCGTGTACGACCGGAAGGCGGCCCGCCCGTTCTTTGACCCCTCGGGATAGCACAGCGGCTCGTAGTCCTGGATGTAGTAGCCGAGGACCGGCCCTTTCCGGTCCCCGGCGAGCGGGGCGATCAGCTCGACCGATGCGTTATGCGTGGCGACGACAGCATCGAACCCGCGCGCGACATCCGGGATGCCGCGAGGCGGCGTGTAGAGGACCGGCAGCCCCGGGTTGGGGTAGCTCTTCTCGAAGGACGGCCGGAAGTCCGTGAGGTTCAGGACGCGGACGTCGACGCCCATCCCGGCCATCTCGAGTGCCTCGCTGAGGACGATGTTCGCCCCGCCCCCGCGGTCGCAGACCGGCAGGACGAACAGCACCCGCCTCCCCTCCCAGCGTGCCCGCCCCTCCGCGAGCATCCGCACGCGCGGGAGGAGCTCTCGGCTCCGCTCGCGGATCGCCTCCAGGACGCGTCCGCTCCGGCACTCGCCCACCCCCTCGTCAATCCAGGGCTGTCCGTGCTTCTTCGCGAGCGTCTCGCCGGCGAGGGCTGACAAGGTCTTCCTCCGCTCGGTCGAGTAGCTCTTCGATTGCCGGTGGAGAATGTAGACGTCGTCGGCGAGAGCCAGTTCGAAGCCAGCCTTCCGGGCCCTAAGGCAGTAGTCGTTCTCCTCGCCGTAGCCGCGCCCGAACCCTTCTTCGTCGAACAGACCGATGGCCTCTATGACGCGCCGCCGGATCAGGAGGCAGAAGCCGTTCAGGAACGGCATCCTCGGGTAGTCGGGACCGGCGTCCCCCGCGAGGTGGGCGGCCATCGCGTCGGGGGCGACCCCGTCGGGCAGGGGGTTCGTGGCCCAGTCTCCGTGCACGTCGACATCCGGGACCGACTGCCACGAGGCGCAGTTGCTCAGCGGGCCGGCCAGGCCCACCTTCGGGTCCGACTCTGCGCAGGCGACGAGCCGCTCGAGCCACTCGCGCGTCACGACGGTGTCGCTATTGAGGAGGATGACGTGGTCGGCCTTCGAGGCCCGGAGGCCCTGGTTGGCCGCGAAGGTATAGCCGAGGGCCGTCTCGTTCCGGATCAGGAGGGCGCCCTGCGACGAGGCGAAGGAGGCGAGGGTATCGCGGGTCTCGGCGCGGCTCCCGTCGTCGACGAGGATCAGACGGTATACCGGGGTCGAGTGGCAGATCACCGAATCGAGGCAGTCCCGGACGTCGTCCAATGCGTTGTGGACGCAGACGACGACGTCCACGGTCGACACGGAACGTTTCGGGTGGCGGTCCCTCCGCGGCGATCGGCCGGGCTCGGTCTCGGCCTGGAGCTGCGGCAATGACTCGAAGCGGTCGGTCCCTCGAAACGGCAAGCGCTCCTTCAGCGACCACCAGAGGTTCCGCAGCTTCCAGAAGCTGCTCATCTCCATGGCCGCGATTCGCGCTCGGACCTCGCGGAGCTCGGCGCGGGTCCGCTCCAGCTCGCGCCGGAGCTCGTCGACGGTCGGTTCCGTCATCGGCCTTCTCCCGCGCCGGCCTGGACACCCGGGGTTACAAGCGAAAGCGCGAACGCCTCGGCGGCGAGCTTCGGATTCCGGCGGGAATCGGGGAGAGTCGACGCGAGGTCGAGCGCCTCGCCAGCCAGGTCGAGAAGGTTCAAGCGGGACCTCTGGCCGAGGCGTTCGAGGTCGGCAAACCGTTCGCGGTGGACCACAGTCTGGCCGGCCGGGTCGATCGCGGCGACGGCCGCGTCCCGGAACAGGCGGGCCAGCAGTCCCA
>CALFNC010000285.1 GCA_937902605.1 uncultured Acidobacteriota bacterium
TACGGCGACCACCGAGATCTACACTCTTTCCCTACACGACGCTCTTCCGATCTAGCAGCTCGCCTCGCCCTCGGCCTCCGCGAGCGCGCGGACCCGGTCGCTTTCCGGCTCGTCCAGGTAGAACTTCGCGATGTATGCGGCGTCCCAGTAGCTCACGAGCGATCCCGGCCCTCGGAGACGATCGTGGCGCTGTCCGTGCCGCCCCGGAGCCGTCCCAGGAGCGCCGCGTAACCGGGCCTCAGCTTCCGCGTCTTGAACGGATTGCCGCTCGGTGGCTCGCGATACGGAACGATCGTTGCAATGGGACGGCCGCGTTCGGTCACGACCAGCTCGTCGACCCGCGCGGCCTCGCGTACCCACTTCCCCGTCTCACTGTGCAGGTCGCGGATCGAGATCTTTCGCATGAGACACATTGTGTCACACGTAGGATCGCTCGGACATCCTGCGGCTTGGAGACGCGCTGTCCGGGGGGATTCCGCCGCGTGAGATCATGACACCGCCGTCCCGACGGGGATTCCGGCTTACGCACCGCAGTTACAAGGGAGCCTCATGAGACGCACGAAAAACCCTGGAGCCCGTCCTCTGCTGGTGGCCGCTTTGGTCCTGGCATTCATCCTCGTGCCGCAGCTGGTGTCGTTCTACGTCGACTGGCTCTGGTTCGAGAGCGTCGATCTCGCACAGGTCTTCGTCACGAGCTTCAAGGCGCAGGCCTTCTGGTCGCTGGCGGGCGGTCTGTTCGGCTTTCTCCTCGTCTATGCCAGCCACCTGGCCATGGTGCGGGCCACCCGGGGACGCGTCCTTACCGTCCATTTCACGGACGACGTTGCCCTTCGACTGAACCTGCCGGGGCGCCTCGACCGGCTCGCCCTCGTGGCGCCGGCGCTGGCGGCGCTCGTCGTCGGATCCCTGTTCGCCAGCAACTGGCGCAATTTCCTTTTCCAGGCCAATGCCACGACGTTCGGGTCCGCCGACCCGGTTTTCGGCCGGGACATCTCGTTCTACGTCTTTTCCCTGCCGGTGCTCGAGGTGGTCGGCAGTGCCCTCCTGCTGACCACCGGGATCGCGCTGCTCGCGGCAACGGCCATGTATTTCCTCAAGGGGTCGCTGCTCTTCACCGGCCGGAGAATCGCTGCGGAAAGGTCCGCCTCGGTGCACCTGTCCATTCTCGGCAGTCTGTTCTTTCTCGTGCTGGCGCTCAATACCTTCGTCTCCATGCACGCCGTCCTCTACTCGACGCAGGGGCTAGTCGCCGGCGCGACCTACATCGACGTCAACGCGCGCCTACCCGTGATGAATCCACAGATCCTGCTCGCCATCGTGGCGGCGGCCCTGATCCTGGCGAACATCTTCGTGCGGCGCACGCTGCTCGTCGTCGCGGGGATCGGCGCCTACCTCGTCGTTGCCGTCGTCGGCGGCTCCGTCTACCCGGCGCTGCTGCACAAGTTCGTGGTGGCGCCCAACGAGCTGGTCAAGGAGACGCCCTACATCCAGCGGAACATCGCCGCGACCCGGAAGGCCTTTGGCCTGGCCGCCGTCGAGGAACGCAGCATCTCGGGACAGACCGGCCTGAGCCGGGAGGACGTGAAAAAGAACGGCGCGACCATGAGCAATATCCGTCTCTGGGATCACCGGCCCCTGCTGGACACGTTCAGCCAGGTGCAGGAGATCCGTACCTACTACCACTTCACCACGGTCAGCACCGACCGCTACCTGATCAACGGGGAGTACCGGCAGACCATGCTCTCCCCGCGCGAGCTCTCCAGCGAGAGCATCCCGACGAAGAACTGGATCAACGAGACGCTGACCTTCACCCACGGCTACGGGCTGACGCTCGGGCCGGTCACGCAGGTGACGCCCGAAGGGCTCCCGCTGCTGCTCGTGAAGGACATCCCGCCGGTCTCCACCGCCCCTGAAATCAAGATCACCCGACCCGAGATCTACTACGGAAAACTCTCGAGCAGCCACGTCATCGTCAATACGAAGTCGAAGGAGTTCGACTACCCCGCAGGCGAGGACAGCGTTTTCACGGAGTACGCTGGGACCGGCGGGGTGAAGATCGACTCGCTGCTCAGGAAGCTGGTGTTCTCGGCGCACTTCGGCTCGATGAAACTGCTGCTCTCGAACGACATCACCTCCCGGAGCCGGGTTCTCTATCACCGGAACATCACCGAGCGGGTCGGGAGAGTTTTCCCGTTCCTGCGGCTCGACAGCGATCCGTACATGGTGGTCTCGGACGACGGGCGTCTGGTCTGGATGTACGACGCCTACACGGTGAGCGACAGGTATCCGTACTCGCAGCCGGCCGGCAGCGGCGACGTCAACTACATCAGGAACTCGGTGAAGATCACCGTCGACGCCTACGACGGGAGCCTGAAGTTCTACCTCGCTGACCCCGCGGACCCGATCGCGCAGACCATCGCGAAGGCCTTCCCCGGTGTGCTGCGCCCCCTCGCGGAGATGCCCGCGGACCTGCGCCGGCACATCCGCTACCCGCTCGACATCTTTGGGGTGCAGACCGCCGTCTACTCGATCTACCACATGGAGGACCCGCAGAGCTTCTACAACCGCGAGGACCAGTGGGAGATCCCCGTCATGGGCGTGGAGAGCAAGCGCGAGGCGATGGAGCCCTACTACACGATCATGAAGCTGCCGGGAGAGAAGAAGGAGGAGTTCATCCTGCTGATCCCCTTCAACCCGAAGAAGAAGGACAACCTCTCGGCCTGGATGGCGGCGCGTAACGACGGGGAGCACTACGGGAAGATCGTCGTCTACCGCTTCCCGAAAGACCGGCTCGTCTATGGGCCCAAGCAGATCGTGGCGCGGATCAACCAGGACACCGAGATCTCGCGGCAGGTGTCGCTGTGGGACCAGCGCGGGTCGCAGGTCATCCAGGGGACGCTGCTCGTGATCCCGGTCGAGAGCTCTCTGATCTACGTGCAGCCGCTCTACCTGCGCGCCGAGACCGGCAAGATCCCGGAGCTCAAGCGGGTGATTGTGGCGTACGAGAACAAGATCGCGATGGAGGAGACGCTGGAGCGTGCGCTCGCGAGGATCTTCGGCGAGGGGGCCGGTGC
>CALFNC010000286.1 GCA_937902605.1 uncultured Acidobacteriota bacterium
CCGAGCTTGTCCTCCTTCTTGCCCTTGTGGAAGCCCTTCCACTGCGACTCGACGAAGAACGCGGTGATGCCCTTGTAGCCCTTGCTCTTGTCGACGTTCGCGAAGACGAGGAACAGCTCGGCCTCGAGGCCGTTCGTGATCCAGAGCTTGCCGCCGTTCAGGAGGTAGCGGTCGCCCTTCGGCGTCGCCGTCGTCGCGAGGGCGAACGCGTCGGATCCCGACCCGGCCTCCGACAGCGCATACGAGGCGACTTTCTGCTTCGCGAGTTGCGGAAAGTACTTTTTCTGCAAAGCCGGCGAGGCCCAGCGCAGGATCGCGTTGTTCACGAGGGTGTTCTGGACGTCCACGACGACGGCGCAGGCCGCGTCGACGCGGGCGAGCGCCTCGATGATGGCGATGGACGTGCCGAAGTTCGCGCCGAGGCCGCCGAACTCCTCCGGGATCTCGATTCCCATGAGATCGAGGTCGAAGAACTTCCGGATGAGGTCCGGGTCCATGACGTTCGCCTGGTCCATCTCGCGCACTTTCGGGCCGATCGTCTCCAGGGCGAAGTCATAAACGCCTTCGGCCAGCTCCCGCTCGTGGTCCGAGAGGACCGACACGGGCGGAATCGCAGGCGTTCCGGTGATGGTGGACATGAAGTTCCTCCGCCGCGGAGGATACCGAAAAATGAAAGGGCCGGGCTGACCTGTGCGGGGGGATGCGACGTCCGTCAACGGGTGCTTCTGCATAACGTAGGGCGCCACAATCCGCGCGGCCAGTGGGGCAAATGCATCAGCCTTTCGGCCCAGGCCTGGGCCCATGATAAGAGTTGTTGTCTTCCGTTCGACATCCCGTCCGGCAAAAACCCGGCGGGCCCAATAGACCAACAGGAGGTTTCATGTCAGATACTCTCAAAACCCTCGAGGCCGAGGTCGAGAAAAAGCCGGGGCGCCCCACAGGAGGTTCCAAGTTGGTGTACGTCAAGAATCTGATGGCCGAGGTCAAGGCCAAGAACCCGGCCGAGCCCGAGTTCCACCAGGCGGTCGAGGAGGTTGCCGAGTCGCTTCAGCTCGTCCTCGAGCAGCGGCCGGAATACCGGAGCGCGAAGATCCTGGAGCGGATCATCGAGCCCGAGCGGGTCCTCATGTTCCGGGTGCCCTGGCAGGACGACCAGGGGACTTACAGGGTCAACAGGGGATTCAGGATCCAGATGAACAGCGCCATCGGGCCCTACAAGGGAGGGCTCCGCTTCCACCCCTCGGTCAACCTCGGGATCCTGAAGTTCCTCGCCTTCGAGCAGGTCCTCAAGAACTCGCTGACGACGCTGCCGATGGGCGGCGCCAAGGGCGGCTCGGACTTCGACCCGAAGGGCAAGAGCGACGGCGAGGTCATGCGTTTCTGTCAGAGCTTCATGACCGAGCTCTTCCGCCACATCGGCCCCGACACGGACGTTCCCGCCGGCGACATCGGCGTCGGCGGACGCGAGATCGGTTACCTGTTCGGCCAGTACAGGAGGCTGAAAAACGAATTCGCCGGCGTCCTCACCGGCAAGGGTCTCAACTGGGGTGGCTCGCTGATCCGCCCCGAGGCCACCGGTTATGGTGCGGTGTATTTCGCCTCCGAGATGCTCGGGACGAAAGGGCAGACGCTGGAGGGCAAGACCTGCCTCGTCTCCGGCAGCGGCAACGTCTCGCAGTACACGGTCGAGAAGCTCATCCAGCTCAAGGCGAAGCCCGTGACCCTCTCCGACTCGGAGGGCTACATCTACGACGAGGCGGGAATTACGGCCGAAAAGCTGGCCTTCGTGATGGACCTCAAGAACGTCCGCCGCGGCCGCATCAAGGAGTACGCCGACAAGTTCAAGGGCGTCGTCTACACGCCAGTGGACCCGAAGCTCGACCACAACCCGCTCTGGACCCACAAGGCGCAGTGCGCCTTCCCGAGCGCCACCCAGAACGAGATCAACGGCTTCGACGCGGCGCACCTCCTGAGGGGCGGCGTCTACGCGGTGGCCGAGGGC
>CALFNC010000287.1 GCA_937902605.1 uncultured Acidobacteriota bacterium
ACCGTCTGGCCCTCCTTCTTCTGGAGCGCCTCGAGGGGGATGGAGACGGTCTTCGTGCGCTTCTCGCCGAGGATCTCGACGTTGGCGCTCATGCCTGTCCGGAAGGCGTGGTCCAGGTCGTCGAGGGCGATCTCGATCTGGAACACCTTGATCTTGTCGAGCGCCTTGGCGGCGGGGGCGACGAACCGGACCTTCCCCTCGAACACCCGCTGAGGGTAGGCGTCCAGGGTGATCCGGACGGGCTGGCCGACGGCCACCTTCGCGATGTCCACCTCGTTCAGGTTCACGCGGACGATGAGCGACTTGAGGTCTGCGACCGTGAAAAGGATGGTGCCGGCGTTGAAAGACGACACACCGGACGTAACGGTCTCGCCCAGCTCGACCCCCTTCGTGATCACGACGCCCGCCATCGGGCTCGTGACGCGGGCCATCTGCGACGAGGCGGCGCCGGAGATCGGGATTCCGTGGTCCTCCACGATCTGATATCGGGCTTTGGCCGCCTTGAGGGCCTCGGCCGCTAGGTCCCGTTTCGCCACGAAGTCCTTGAGCGTCTCGTGGCCGATCAGGCCGCTCGAGAAGAGGGCCTCCTGGGCCCTGAGCTGCCGCTCGGCATCCCGAAGGCTCAGGTCCGCCTGAGTGACGCTCGTCTGCACGTCAGAAAGGGACTGGGCCTGCGTGACGTCGGGCTCGACCTCGGCGAGGATGTCCCCGGCCTTCACGACGGCGCCTTCTCGAACCCGGAGGCCGATGATCCGGCCGGAGACAGCGGATTTGACGTCCACCTTCGTTTCCGGATCGATGACGCCGACCTCCCGGACGCTCACTTGCAGATCTTCGGTCTGGACCTTTCCCAGCCGGAACGGCGTCGCGTCGGCCCCCGGCTTCGGCTTTCCACTGCTCCGGGAGGCGAAGACGACTCCCGCACCGGTGACGACCACGGCGACGGCGGCGACGACGATCCATTTCCTCTGCATACGGATCAATACGGAGTGAGGCGGCGAAGGTTCTCCCGCTGAAGCGGAGAAGTGCCGGCGGCTATGCGGCTGGACGCGGCTTCAGCTTCCAGCTGACATAGGGCCCGGCGAGCTTCTTCATCGCCCCAACTTTTAGGTCGTAAAGACCCGGGAACGCCCTCGGGGGGAGGAGATCCCGAGCTTCCTCGGGCTGGACCACCAGCGAGACCTCGATCGGAAGGACCCCGACCGGGATGCCGGCCCTGCGGCACGCCTCGTATTGGTAGGCCATCACGACCTTCATGGCCGCCGGGTCCGGCGGCAGCGTCTCCTCGAGGTTGCTTCCGACCAGCGGCCGGAAGATGCAGACGGTCGGGAACGCCCCGGTCTCGACGACGCGGTCGATGGCCTTGAACGTTGACTCGATCGGCTCCAGGCCCGCGATCAACTCGCCGGAGACCCGCCCCTTGCCGAGCTTGCGGGACGTGTACTCCATGGCGTGGAAGAAGGCGTCGAGACCCACCGTCCTCGCCTTCCCCGGACAGAGCCGCGCGAAGACCTCCGGGTCGAGGAACTCGAAGCAGAACGAGAAATGGTCGGTCCCCGCCTCGATGAGCTCGTCATACTCGTCGAAGCTCTCCCTCGGGACCGGCACCGACTGGACACCGATGAAGCCGCCCACGCGCCGCCGGACCGCCTCGACGTGCGGCTTCGCCTGCTGAAGGCCATGCACCGAGCGCTTCTTGGGGTCGTCCTCGTACTGGTAGCCGGTATTGAAGTGGGTGAACACCGAGCCGCTCTCGCGCCGGGCAGCCTGAGCCACCTCGACGACGTCCTGGACCGCCTTCTGCTTGATCTCGTTCACGCCGACGTTCTTTCCGCTCGTGCAGAACTGGCAGTTGTCGGCGGCCGGGCGGCTGTACCAGTAGAGGCAGGTGTTCGAGAGGAAGATCCCGAGGTAGTTCCCCTGGAGGACGCCGACCCGGCTCATCTCCGTTCCGCTGCTCGTCAGGCGGGAGTACCAGGCCGGCTCGGGCGGGATTCGGACGGAGTAGTCCGTGCCGCTCCGGAAATCGCGGACGGCCCATCCCCCGTCTGTCGGTACGAGCTCGAAGGGGGATCGGGCCGCGAACGGCTCCTCCACCGGAACGTTGACCCAGATTTCCTTGCGGGGCGACGGGACGACGATCTCCAGGCCGGAGCCTAGACCGGCCCGGGTCCGGGTGATCCGGCGGGCTTCCAGATTGGCCCGTGTGGCCGGGGCGATCCGGAATCCCCGGCAAAACAGCTCGATCTCCAGCTCGACGGGGGAAAAAGCAGCGGAGGCAGGCATTTGACGGCGATTTTACTCGACGGGCCAATCGACGGTTCGGGGTCCCACTCTACACGGGACCGGCGAACCAGCCATCCGATCGATTCGGTAGCGACAGGGCAGAAAGCCTGGAACCCATTCGTCTCGGGAGGGGTTACGGGCTCCTGGCCATGGCCACGGTGGCCTGGCACAATCCGTGATTCCGATATAGCCGAGGCTCCCCAGCACGGGGAAAAGAGAAACACAAAAAGGAGTCCACATGAAGCGCACAACGAAATCCGTCCTCGTCACCCTCACGTCGCTCGCCGTCGCCTCGACGGCGCTCGCCACGATGGACATCCACAAGGAGTACAAGGTCAAGCACCCCGACGCCAAGTGCGACACCTGCCACATGATGAAGGTCCCCAAGAAGGGCGCCGGCGAGCGGAACGACTTCGGGAAGAAGGTCGAGGCGGCCAAGGGGAAGGACGGGAAGATCAACTGGTCGAAGGTCCCGGCGGCTAAGTAACACCTCCGGCGCAAGACAGGACACGCGGCCGCGTAGCCATCAGGGCCCGTCCGGCC
>CALFNC010000288.1 GCA_937902605.1 uncultured Acidobacteriota bacterium
CACCGAGATCTACACTCTTTCCCTACACGACGCTCTTCCGATCTCCACCGTGGCGGGACCCGCTCCCCGGACGGCGGCTCCAAGGCGGAACAGTGCGGCCGACCCGCTCTCCACCGCTTCGCGCACCCGGCGGACGAGGTCCCCCTGATCCGACTCGCCGAACGAGAGGACCCACCGGTCGTAAAAGAGCTCCACGTCCTCGCCGGCGTTCCGGAGGGCACTGAGCCACGACGCCCTTTCGAGCGCGGGCCGGCCGGCCGCCGGAGTCGGGTCGAAGACGACCCACCCCCGCTCCGGCCCGCACCAGGCCTCGACCCAGGCATGAGCGTTCTTCCCCCGGACGACCCACGTGTTGCCGAAGAGCCCGGCCTCCGCGCCGAGGAACCCGGTGATGAGCCGGGTCGGGATCCCGACCTCCCGGAGCGCGATCGCCATCGCCGTGGCGAAGGCCTCGCAGTGCCCGCGTCGCTGCCGGAAGAGGAAATCCTCCACGGGCGCCTTGCCGCGCAGCGGAATCTCGAGCGAATAGCTGAACCGCGTCGCCAGCTCCTGCTCGAGCGCGCGAGCGACCGCCTCGGGAGAGCGCTCAGGGCCAGGTTCGCCCGCCTTCTCGACGACGAACCGGCGGATCGGAGCCGATCCGACGGCGGAACGCGACGGGTCCTCCGGCCCCGGACCCCCGGGGTCGGGGAGCGGCGCGCCTCCCACGACGACCTCGTACTGGAGATTCCGGTCCGGCGTGAACGGGACGAGGATGTTCGAGAGACGGTCCCGTTCGAGCCAGTACCCGGTCCGGCGCTGCCCGGAGCCCGCGAGCCTCATCGCGGCGGCGGCGCCCGGCACCGGAAGGAACTTACTCCGGAGCGGCAGCAAGTCGACCAGGAGCGTCCGTCCCCGAAGAGGGGTGTCCCCCTCCGATGCGGCCAGGCGGACCCCCGAGTCCACCTGGAACGGCAGCATCCGCCCCCCTCCCTTGGGCTTCGACCAGCTCCGGCCGTCCCACGACGAGAACGCCAGCGTCCGCAGGCGGAGCGAGCCCGGTTCGTTCATCACTGCCGCGTCGCCCTCGATCCGGAGCTGGACGCGATCACTCCGTTTCAGGACCCCGGTGACGCTCGGGTCGAGGGTCTCGGAGAAACCGGTCCATATCTCGCGCGAGTCGGCCTGAATGCCCCGCACATAGGGCGTCCGGATCCTCGGAAGGAGCAGGAAAAAAGGGATAGCGGCAACCAGCACCGCCGCCACCGCGACCGCCACCTGGCCAGGCCGCGGGATCTCCCTCGCCCCCACCCGATGCCACTCGCCGGGGGCGTCGGCCAGCTCCCTCCACAGCGCCCACCGGACCAGGACCACCCAGGCGAGCGCCGCATACGGGACAACGAAGACGAGGATCGACACGTGGAACGAGGTGGCCAGCGACCCGATGAAAAGGAACGCCGCAAGCGAGAGAACGAGAGAGAGGTCGCTTTCGCGGCGGACGGCGGCCAGCTTCACCAGCGTGGTCAGGAGCAGCAGGACCACGGCGGTCCGGAGGAGGCTACGAAAACCGAAGCGGTACCGGAAGACGAGGATGAAGACCGCGAGGCCAATCCCGTTGAGCACCCAGTTCGGGAGGACGAGGATCCGTCCTTTCGCCACGAAGAGGAGGTGCAGCCCCAACAGAAGGGTCCACACGGCAAAGAGGACCGGCGCGAGCGAGTCCGCGAAGACGAGGGGGACCGGAGCGAAGAGCGTCAGGAGACCTGCTGCCAGCACCCGTTCCCGGCGGAAGGGCAGGGCTTCCGGCGGAGCCTTCGTCCTCTTCATCACGCGCCCTCGCCCGCGCTCGACCGGGATCGCACGACGTAGACGGCAGCGCCAAGGGGCAGCGGGCCCGGCGGCGTCGACGAGGGACGAACGACAGCGAGCGCTCCGAGCAGGGTCCGCCGCTGACGGCGGCCCTCACCCGGCGCGAGGAGGACGCCTCCCGCCGCGAGGCCCACGCGGTCCCCCCGGGCGAGGAGCTGGAGGACGACACCTGCGGCCTCCGAGACCGCCTTCTCGAATCCGGGCCCGCTTCCCTCCAGGACGACGACCGCGCTCCGCATCTCCTCGGAGTCGCGCTCGCGGACGATTGGACTCCCCTGCCGGGCCGTCTGGGGCCAATGGATGTCGCGCGGATCGTCGCCCGGGAGCGCCTCCCGGAGATTCCTGATCCCGGCCCCCCGCCCCCGCCGTTCGGACCGTCCGCCTTCTCGCTCGTCGTGTCCCGTCTCCGGCTCCGGCAGCGGCACGAAGATCGGCCTGGGGAAGACGAGCCTTTCGAAGCCAGCCGGGTGACGGCGTCCCTTGCGGAAGAGGCCGATCGGGTAGGAGCTGAAGACGAGCGACTCGACGGCGGCGGGCCCGCGCGTGGGGAAAACCAGCTCCACCTCCCGCCGCTCACAGTCCCCGGTGCGGACGGACGGGAAGAGCCACGGCCCGCCGTGCGATCCGGCCGAGACGAGGATCGCGGTTCGCTCGCGTCGCAAGCGGTTCTCCAACGCAAGGACGCACCGGACGGGCTCTCCGGCGAAGACCTCGTCGGGCCCTTCGAGCGTCGGCCGGAGGTCCGCGACGTTCCGGCGCGACAGGACGCCCGAGACGACCAGGACCCCGAGAAACAGCGAGAGAAGGAGGTAGAGGCCGTTGTTTCCTGTGTTCGTCGCCCCGACCGCGACGACGACGGTGACCAGGACGAACCCCAGGCCGAACTTCGTCACGCGGACGACGATCCCTCGGTCCCAGTCCAGGAATCTCCGGAACCGCTGCGCGTTCGCGCTCATGGTCGACCGCGGCGAGGAGGTCCGCTCAGAGCGGGACCTTCACCTCGTCGAGGATCTTCCGGATCGAGCTCCGTTCCCGCTCGCCGGCCGCGCCCCGCTCCCGCGACGGGTTCGCCGAGAGGACGCGGTGAGCGAGGACCTGCAGGGCCATCCGCTTGACGTCGTCGGGGGTCGCGAACGAACGGCCGGCGACGAGGGCCCGCGCTTGCGCGGCACGGTAGAGCCCCTGCGCGCCGCGAGGTGAGACTCCCAGTAGCAAGTCCGAGGGCCGGCGCGTGGCCGCCACGATCGCCATCATGTAGTCGAGCAGCTTCTCCGCCACCGTTACCGCCTCCACCTCCCGCTGAAGGCCCAGGAGGCCATCCAGATCCAGGACCGGAACCAGCGCGCCGAGCGCTTTCTCAGCCCCGCCGCTCCGAAGAAGGCGCCGCTCCTCGTCGGGCTCCGGATAGCCGAGCGAGATCCTCATCAGGAAACGGTCGAGCTGGGACTCGGGGAGCGGATAGGTTCCGAGGTACTCGACCGGGTTCTGGGTCGCCAGGACGAGGAACGGCTCCGGGAGCGGAAGAGTCCTGCCGTCGACCGAGACGGAGCGGTCGTTCATCGCCTCGAGGAGCGCGGCCTGGGCCTTCGGGGTCGCCCGGTTGATCTCGTCGGCGAGGAGGATCGGACTGAAGACGGGCCCGGGGTGGAACTCGAAGGCCTGGGTTTTCTGGTTGTAGACGGAGAGTCCGACGATGTCCGACGGGAGCGTGTCCGGCGTGAACTGGAGGCGGTGGACCACGAGCCCGACGGACTTTCCGAGGGCGAGGGCGAGCGTCGTCTTCCCGACCCCCGGGACGTCCTCGATCAGGAGGTGCCCCCGCGAGAGGAGGCAGACGACCGCGTCCTCGACGACGCTCTCCGGCCCCCGGAACGCCGAGCGGACGGCGGCGACGAGCCGAGTCGCCGACGTCACGCCCTCCTCCCCTTCGCAATCTCCTGCTCTACGAAGGTCCTCAGGTCGTCCG
>CALFNC010000289.1 GCA_937902605.1 uncultured Acidobacteriota bacterium
ACCGAGATCTACACTCTTTCCCTACACGACGCTCTTCCGATCTCCTCCTCGCGCTATTCGTCCGGGCCCGGTCCGGCTCGGGCACGGTGGCCGTCCCGCGGACGGGGGCCGAGGCGATCATGGGGATCCTCGCTGCTGGAAAGGCCTCCGGGAAGAAGGTGGTCGCGGTTTCATTCGGGAGCCCATACCTCCTCCGCGACTTCCCCGCCTTTCAAACCTACCTCGCGGCCTGGGGAAGCCAGGAGGTGGTCCAGAGCGCTGTCGCGGCCGCGCTCCTCGGTGAGCAGCCGATCGGGGGACGCCTCCCCGTGACGATCCCAGGGCTAGCGCCCCGGGGCGCCGGGATCGACCGGGCGGCGGCTCCCCGCTCCTGAACGGACGCTGTTTCGTCTATTCTGACCCTCCGCGATCGATGAGGTCTCAGCGCCAGCGCGCGGGCTCTTTTCGTCAGCGCGGCAGGAGCGTCCTCGGGTCGTTCGTCGTCCGGTCGATGACGGACGCGTACGCCGCAAACGCCCCGCCGGGAGTCGCCGTCGACAGGAGGAGCTGGCCGTTCTGGAGATTCGCCGCAACGCCCAGGTCGCGGACCACCTGTGTCACCTGCGTCATCCCGAGCGGCGGCAGCGAGTAGCTCCCCGAAGCGAGCGTCACTCCGGTGCCTGACACGAGCATGGCGTCGACGACCAGCGACGCCTCCGTGGCATTCGCCAGTACCAGGTTCGTCCGGAAGCTTCCATCCTCCCGGACCGCGGCGATCGACCGGGGCACCGACTGCGTCACGAGCGTGCCCGGGTTCGCGGCCGGGACGCTCTGGCCGAAGGTGCCGCCCGACGGGCCGGGCGTGGAGGTCTGCCCCAGGACGTCGAGCGAGGCCGACGACGAGCTGATCCCGATCGCCCCGTACCCGGAGGAGACCCCGAAGACGCTCCCGAGGACGTCGGAGTACGTGGCCGTCCGCCCGGCGCCGAGGCTGAAGGTCTGCTCGGCGCCTCCCCGCCCGTCGGCGTCATGGCCGAGGAACTTCAGCGTGGCGGTCGCGTCGGCGCCGCCCCGATTCGCGATCGTCAGGTCGGTCGTGTAGAAGGAGCCCCCCTGCCCGGCCGCCCGTGCGCTCGACGGGAGAATCCACGGGCCCGTCTGGTCGACCGCGGCCGGCAGGAGGGTCCGCGGGTCGTTCGTCGTCCGGTCGATCACCGACGCGTAGGCGGCGAAGGCGCCCCCGGACGTGGGCGTGAAGAGCAGCAGCCGGGCGGTCCGGACGTCGGCCGTAATCCCCAGGTCGCGGACGACCTGGGTGACCTGGGTCATCCCGAGCGGCAGCAGCGTGTAGGCTCCCGCGGCCAGCTGGGTGCCATCAGCGGAGACGAGCGTGACCGCGACGGAGAGCGCCGCGTCGGTCGCGTTGGCCAGGATCAGGTTCGTCCGGAAGCTCGCGTCCTCGCGGATCCCGGCGATCGACCGGGGCGCGGCGGCGGTGACGAGGTCGGCCTGGGCTGCCGCCGGGACGCTCTGGCCGAAGGTCCCGCCGGAGGGGCCCGGGGTCGAGGTCTGCCCGAGGATGTTCAGCGACGCGGCCTGCGAGCTGACCCGGATCGCCCCGTAGCCCGAGAAGACCCCGAACACGTTCCCGAGGACGTCCCCGAGCGTGACCGCCTGGCCGGCGCCGATGCTCAGCGTCTGCTCGACGCCGTTCCGGCCATCCACGTCGTGGCCGAGGAACTTGAACGTGACGGTGGCGTCGGGGGCCGTCCGGTTCGCCACCGTCAGGTCGGTCGTGTAGAACGAGCCGCCTTGTCCCGCGGCCCGCGCGCTCGAGGGGAGAAACCAGGTGTTCGGCGTCACCGGCCCCGGGGCGCTCCAGCCCATATCCGCCATCGCCTCGCCCGTCACCAGAAGGGTCCGGATGGCGCTCGTGTAGCTCGGCTCCATCAATTCGTTCGGCGTCAGCGACGTGTCCCAATGCGAGACCGACGAGCCGCTTTCGTAGGGGTTCGGCGCGTACATCTTGACTCCCCCGCCAGCCCCGATCCCGTTCACGAGGACCGTTGGGGCCTTGGCCACAACCGCCGCGCCCTTCCAGAGAAGGCTGCCGGTGTTCGTCGTCGACGCGAGGCGCTCGGAATCGGTCATCGCGGGCCACGCCTTGTTAGTCGTCGCGTCGAAGAGGTTCACCATGAATACGTCGTCGTACCCATGGTACCGGGCGCCGGTCGTCCCGCTGACGGGCGTCAAAAAGCCCAGGCCGTGCCCCAGCTCGTGGTAGACGACCGAGACGAGGTCGACCGTCCTCCTCGGCGGGTTGCCGTCGAGCCCGTAGTACCACGGGTTAGGGAACGCGCACGTCCCGTCATCAATGGCCGAGTTGAATCGGGCCCGGATGTCGTCCGTTGTCGGGTCAGGGTCGGAGCCGTAGAGCTTCGCCGCCAGGGCCTCGCCGATGCCAAGCACGCGCTATTCGAGCAGGAACCCTTTCACCCTTCATTGGGGTTGAAGCAAAAGGGCGAGGTTTGGACCGTCGATGTGGGCCGCTCCTATCGCGCCATCGCGTATCGCACGGGCGACGAGTTCCATTGGTTCTGGATCGGTTCTCACGAGGCCTATAACAAGCTCCT
>CALFNC010000290.1 GCA_937902605.1 uncultured Acidobacteriota bacterium
CTCGCTGCGAGATCCGTGCTTCGCTGTGCTTCCGCGGCTAAAACCCGGGCGACGGCCAGCCCGGACTTCACCAGCGCTTTGCCGTGGATCGAGTCCTTGAAGTGGAGGGGGAGGTTCTCAGGGTTCTTGTCGAGTCCCTTGGCGATCTTCGGGTTCGCGTGGCACTTCAGGCAGGTCACCGGGAGGTTGAAGTGGTTCGTCGGCGACTTCGGGTCCTTCGCCGGACGGATGTCGTGCATCCCGTGACAGTCGACGCAGGTCGCCGCGAGGCTCGGGGCCGCGTGGGCCTCGGCCGCCTTCCTGCGGGCCGCGGCATGGACCCCTTTCTTGTACTCGGCCACCGGCTTTTCGTGACACAAGGAGCAGTCGACCGCCGCAAGCTTCTCTCCGTGCGGCAGCTCGGCGTGCGTGAGGTCCTTGTGGCAGTCCGTGCAGGCCAGCCCGGCCTCACCGTGGATCGACGCGGCGAACACCTCGGGCAGGACAAACACCGGCCGGCCGTCGGCGCGGGCGGCACTCTTGTCGCCGTGGCAGCCGAGACAATCGTCGTTCGTCGGGCCGGGCTTGGCCGCGGCAAGCTTGGCCGTGGCGGGCTTGGCGGCAGCAAGCTTCGCCTTGCCGGCCTTCGCCGGGGCGGCGAGCGCAGTCCCCGACCCCGCAAGCAGGAGGGACGCCACGAGCAGTGGTGACGCCGCCATCGGGGGGCGGAGGACGCCTAGGGTCCATTTCATGAGGTGACTCCAGCTTCCCTATTTGTGGCCGCCTCTATCTCGATCGGTTCGAAAGAAACGACCGGCAAGAGTAGCGGGCGATTCTAGAGACCCACCCGCCGACCGGAAATGAGCCCGATGATTCATGATGGAGGAACGGACCGCGCCTGGCCCGTCTGGAGGATCTATTCTGCCCTCTGCCCTCTTGCCTTGCCCGCCGTCCGCCGGCTGCTGGCTATGGGCCGCCGTCAGTTATCCAGGGACTGCGCCTGGTCTCCCGCCACCCAACCCCGCCGGAACGCCAGAGAGATCGCCTCGAGCTTCGAGTGGACCTCGAGCTTCTCGAGGATCCGGTGAATGTGGTTCCTCACGGTCGCGAGGCTGATTTCGAGCCGGTGGGCGATCTCCTTATTCTGGAGCCCGGCCGCGACCCAGTGAAGGATCTCCCGCTCGCGTTCGGTGAGCGGCGGGTTCTCGGGCATCTCGGGGGGCAACACCGACAGCGGGGCGAGCATCTCGCCCGCCTTGGGGGTCTCGAGGTGGTGGATGACCGATGCGAGCCGGCTCCCGTGGTCGACCGGCTGGAGCATGTGGACGATCGTGAATGTCTCGGGCCGGCGGCCAGGGATCTGGACGATCGTGACGCCGACGCTCTTAGGATCCTTCCCCGCGTCCTGAACGTTGATCTCGTGGCCTCGGACCGGCTCGCCTTCCCGCGTGGCCGCCTTCACTGCGCAGTCCCGGTAGCAGAAGCGGTTGCCGAAGATGTCGCGCCCGCCAACGATCGCGAAGCACGTCTTGCCGAGGACCTTCGACGCAGGGTGCCCGAACAGCTCCTCCGCCCCCCGGTTCCAGAAGACGATGCGGTCCTGAGCGTCGGTCGCGAAAGCCGCCGGAACACCTGAGGACAGGAGGTCGAGAAGATCGGTCCTCCCTGCAACGGGCTGGACCCCCTGCTGAGCTTTCTTCTTCGCCATCGCCTCTCCCCCCAACCCTGAAACGTCGCGGCTCCCCTGAATCCAACGGACTACTGAGTATAGTCCATTCGTATCAGTCTAGAGCCGCGGGAACGAGACAAAGCGATTGGCGGTGGTATCCATATCCACCTGGCCGTTCGGATGTCCGGGGGTCGCGGCGATCTCCTCACGGACGCGGTGGCGCTCGTTCACGCCGTCCCGGTCCTCCCGGCGATCCCGCGCCAGACATACCAGAAGACGAGGCCGGGGACGGAGAGGATCCCCGGCGGCGCGTCGGCACCATCGGATGGAATAATAGAAGGGGAAGCGAGTGAGATCACGATGATCGACACCGAGAGCCGACGCAACCTGAGAGCACAGTGGGCCTTCTGCACGCGCAACGTCCTGGGCCGTTTCCACCTCTGGCTCGAGGACGTGGAGGAAACCTGGATCAAGGGCGGACCGGTCGAGGACCTCTCGTTCGTCGGGAGCTCGCTGGAAAAGGCCCTCATCGTCACGGCGGCCGTCACGGCCCTCGGGACCCGCCTTTTCGGCCGGTACGGCGAGGGGAAGGGGCTGAGCAAGACCGAGGCGAACCGGGTCAAGAAGGACGCCGACGCGGCGTCGGCGTATGCCATGAGCGAGTCGCTCTGGTATTTGACGCGGAACCTGCCCGAGAACCACGCGATCATGGTCTCCCTCGGCGAGGGCCTGATGCCCAAAGGGGGCGAGACGCCCGACATGGGGTCGAACCCGCTCCTGGGCTTCGGCCGGATCTACGCGCGGCCCCAGGTCGCCCGTTGGCTCGAGCAGCGGATCCACCGGTTGATCAACGATCCCGGCTACAGATTCAACGACTTCTGGATGGAGCGGGCCCGCGCGGGCGTCACGGTCTGGGGGGCGGCAATCGACACCCTCGAAAACACGTCACGGTTCGCGCGGGGAG
>CALFNC010000291.1 GCA_937902605.1 uncultured Acidobacteriota bacterium
AGGATGCCGACGAAGTAGCGGGCCCGGTAAGCGAGGAGGTTGATGAACGACGTCCTGGCAAAGGCGATATACGGGGCGACGTAGGGAGCCAGGGGAAGAGCGGGGGCAACGGTTTTGGGGGCGGGCACCGGTCAGCCCCGACGGATCGCGGAGCGCCGCTCGGGCGGCCGGTCCAGGTCGACGCCGCCGGTGTCCGGCCGCCGCCGGGCGCTTTCGCGGTAGATCCGGGTGACGACCTCCTCGATGTCAGGCTCGCTGACCGAAAGGTCGACGACGGGGTAGCGGTTGACGATCTCGCGGATCACGTCGGCGGCGGTGGCGGTCCGCTTGTCGACGACGACCTGATACCGGTTCTTCCCGACCCGCTCGGCCTGCCGCCCCCCGACATCGAGGAAGCCGGGGTCGGTTCCGGGCGTGTCCCGGATGTCGAAGCGGATCCGCGCCTCGGGAAGGTGGCGATCGCGGAGCCCCTGGAGGACCCCGTCGTAGAGCACCTGACCGCGGTCGATGATGACGACCCGGCGGCAGAGCTCCTCGATGTCGTCGAGGTCGTGGGTCGTCAGGATCACGGTCGTCCCGTCGCGCCGGTTCACCTCGGAGAGAAACGCCCGGACGTTCGACTTCGCGACGACGTCGAGGCCGATGGTTGGCTCGTCGAGGAAGAGGAGCTCCGGCTCGTGGAGGAGCGAGGCCCCCAGATCGCACCGCATCCGCCCGCCGAGCGAGAGCTTGCGGACCGGCTGGTGGAGAAACCGCCCGATCTCGAGGAGGTCGTCGAACTCCTTCATTCGCGCGGCGTAGTCGGATTCGCTAACGCCGTAGATCTCGCGGAGGAGCCGGAAGCTCTCGACGACGGCGATGTCCCACCAGAGCTGTGTCCGCTGCCCGAAGACGACACCGATCCTCTTCGTATAGACCCGGCGGTCGCGCCACGGGACCATGCCGTCCACGACGACGTCGCCGGAGGTTGGCGTCAGGATTCCGGTGAGCATCTTGATCGTGGTCGACTTCCCCGCCCCGTTCGGGCCGATGTAGCCGACCATCTCACCGCGCTCGAGGGAGAAGGAGACGCCGTCGACGGCGCGGAGCTGGCTCGTCTCGCTCCGGAAGAGGCCCTTCAGCGCCCCTTTCAGGCCCGGCTCCTTGCGGCTCACCCGGAAGACCTTGACGAGGTCCCGGACCTGGACCAGCGGGTCGCTCACGGCGCGGCCTTGTCCTCGCACGAGACGGCAATCGCGATCTCCCCCTTGATGCCGGGCCGCGCGTCGAGGAGCGACGCTACCGCCGAGGCTGTTCCCCGGAGGATCTCCTCGTGCAGCTTCGTCAGCTCGCGCCCCACCGCCACGATGGGGTCGTGCCATGCGGCGGCCATCTCGCGGAGCGAGGCGACGACCCGGAACGGCGACTCGAAGAGCACCTTCGTCCCCGGCGCCGTGGCCCAGGAGGCGTACCAGCGGGACCGCTCGCCCCCGCGGGCGGGCGGGAAACCTAGGAACGTGAACGGGACGGCCGGGAATCCCGACGCGGCTAGGATGGTCAGGACCGCGGAGGGGCCGGGG
>CALFNC010000292.1 GCA_937902605.1 uncultured Acidobacteriota bacterium
AGCAGTCAGGAACCCGCCGTCGTCCTCGTAGAGAGCCGGTGCCATCTCGATCTCCCGCCCGGTGAACTCCTCGAGCATCAGGCGAGGCCCCTGCTCGACCACGAGCACTTTCCTTCCATCCCGAACGAGAGGGGCCATCGCCTGCGCGACCGTGCCGCCTCCCGCGCCGGAGCCGACGATCACCACGTCGTAGCGCTTCTCGTTCACCGGCGCGCCCCCCACCCGCGCGGGTCCGCTCGGTAGCCGATCGCGTCGCGGGCTTCCTGCCGGCTGTAGTAGCCCATGTAGACGAGCGTCCTGAGCCCCCAGAAGCCGCGCCTGAGGAGGAGGACCGGGGCATCCTGGACCGCCAGGAGAAAAGCCGTCCGCCGGGATGGGTCGAGCGAGCGGAAGGTCCTCCCGAACCGAAAAACCGGGAGGAGGTCGAGGAGGCGGACGAAAAGCCGCAGCTGCCGCCGGATGGCGTCCGGGCGAGACGCGAGGCCCTCCTCGACGATCCGCTCGAGATCGTCCCAGGCCCCAGCATCGAGCGAGATGGCCTCAGGGACGATCGTCACCGCCAAGGCCCGAAAGCTCTCGCGCACCGGACCGAATGTCGCGTCGTCGTGGAGTCGAGTCATCGCGTCTCCGCCGACGTCGTCACGGGGCACTCGTCGCGGTCCAGCGCGTGGCGCACCCGCCACGTGATCCGGAGGACCTCCGGACGGCTCACCTTCGATCCGGGGCCTGCCGCTTCCACCCGGTCGAGGGAGGCCCATGCCAGCTCGGAGGGGAGCGCGGTGAACTCGACGAAGCCGCGGGGCGCGCCCGCTCGCTGGAGAGCGGAGACGTATTCCCCGGCAATGGTTAGATCGCGGCGGGCGAGAGCGAAGACGTCGCTCCGCGAGACCCCCTCGGGCAGGTACCGTCTCCCTTCGGCGCGGTCGGCGTCGGCGTCCTTGAGAATGTTCACCAGCTGGAGCGCCTCACCGAAGGCGGCGGCCCGCCCGCGGAGAAACGGGGCCGCTCCTTCGAGGGCCGGCTGCCCGATCAGGAACAGGTCGGTCAGCATCTCGCCAACCAGCCCGGCGACGATGTAGCAGTAGTCCTTCAGCTCCGCGATCGACGACAGCGTGAGTCGGTTCCCCTCGGTCAAGGCGACGAAGCGTGCCATCCCGCGGGCGGAGGCGACGACATGGGTTCGGATCGAGTCGATCGCAGCGCCCCGCAGCCGGCTGAACTCCGCGAGGACTGCCGGGGTGCAGGCGACGAGCTCGGCGTACCCGGGATGGGGGGAGGCGCCGGAAGCGGTCCATGCGGCCGCGCGGCGGGATGCCTCGCCGGGCGAGAGCGACCCGAGAAGGTTCTCGAGCTCGGCCAGCGCCTCAATTCGCCTCTCCGGAGGCCAATGGGCCGCATCCTCGAACGTGTCCGCGATCCGGAAGAGGAGGTACGCCAGAGTCACCTCTCTCCGGGACGGCTCGGGGAGCAAGGGGATCGCCAGCGCGAAAGTGCGGCTCGTCCGCTCGAGAAGGCGTTCCAGGTCCATCATCTTCGACACTTGGAGAGTATCGCTCCGGACCGCTTCGGTGCGGCCCACGGACTCGTTCACCGGCTGTGGCATGGTGAGGTCTCGCACAGGACGTCCGGCACGGCGGCGATTAGACTCTGAGCCAGGAGCCAATCCATGAAGCGGTCCAATTCGACGATTCGGCGGAGGCTCGCCCTCCCGCTCGCCCTCCTGACCTTGGTTTGCGCCGGGACCTGGACGGAGCAGGCCCTCGCCGACGGGTCACCGGTTCCCCCGAAGCCGGACCGCTACGTTACGGACCTTGCCGGGGTGATCGGTTCGGGGCGCGCCGATGCGCTGAACGAGAAGCTCGCGGCCTTCGAGCGAGAGACCTCCGCTCAGGTCCTCGTCTACGTTGCGCCCAAGGTTCCCGAGGGAACGACTCTCGAAGAGCTGGGCGCGGCGGCGATCCGGGCCTGGGGCGTCGGGCAGAAGGGGAAGAGCAACGGCCTCGTCTTCTTCGTCTTTCCGGAGGACCGGAAGATGCGGATCGCCACGGGATATGGGCTCGAGGGGGCGGTCCCCGACGCGACGACGAAGCGGATCCAGAGCGACGTCGTGAAGCCGCTGTTTCTAAAGGGAGACTTCGCCGGGGGGATCGAGGCGGGGGTGGAGGCTCTCCTGCAGGCCATCCGCGGCGAAGGGACGAAAGGAACCGGGCGGACCGCCGCCGAGTCGGGAATAGGCCACGACACCGTGTGGGACGTCCTTCGCTGGGCGACGTGGGGGACGCTCGCGACCGTCCTTCTGATGGCCTTCTTCCGCCGCTCCATCGGCGCCGGCATCCTTGGCGTTCTCGCCGGGTTTGTTGCCGTCTTTATCCCGCTCGCGGCGTTCAACAATCCGCGACTGCTCGGACCGGCCGTCTGCCTCCTCTTCGGCTCGGCCGGGGCGGTAATCATCGGGGCGATTTGCCAAAACGCGGCGGCGGGCTCCGGCGGCCGGAGGTGGCGTAGGGGCGGCAGTGGAGGGTCGTGGTCCTCATCGTCGGACAGCTCGTCCTCGTCGTCAGACAGCTCGTCCTCGAGCTTCTCCGGAGGAGGCGGCGACAGCGGCGGGGGCGGGTCGAGCGACAGCTGGTGAGGTTCGCGGCAAGGAACGCCGCGCGCCTGGTCGCACTCCTGTTCACCGCTCTCCGACCGTCACCGTCACAGTGGCTGCCTTCCCGTCGCGCACGTAGACGAGTGGCACTGAGTCGCCCGCTTTCAGCCCTTTGAGAGCCTCCGACAGGCCGCGAAGGTCCACGACCGGGCCGGTCCCGAGCTTCGTGACGACATCGCCAGCTTTCAGCCCGGCCTTCTCGGCGGCCGAGCCAGGGACCGTCCCTTCTAGCTTGACCCCCGGGCCTCCGAACGAGAAGTCGGGAACCGTCCCGAGGCTCGCCCGCTTGACCCCGCCCGCGGCCGGGGGACGTCCCGACCCGCCGACTTCCGCCATGCTCGCTGGGCTGGACGCGATCGTCGCCGTCATCGGCTCCTTCCGCTCGGCGAGATAGGCCACCGCTTCGCGCGTGAACGCCGCGACCCTCACCATCCCGGGGACGTCGATCTTGTCGGGTGTATCGGACGGGCGGTGATAGTCGGTGTGTGGCCCAGAGAAGATCTGGACGGCGGGCCGCCCCTTCTCGATGAAGGTCGCCTGGTCCGAGCCCTCCCAGCCGGTGGGGGGATACTGCCCCTCCACGCCCGTGACGAAGCCGGCGCCGCGGAAGATGTGAGGCCATTCGGCGGCGGTGGTCGTCCCGAGGACCGTCACCTTCCTGTCCCCGAGCCGTCCGACCGTGTCGAGGTTCACCACTCCGATGGTCTCGGCGAGCGGGTATTTCGGAGGCCTGGCCGCGTAGGCCTTCGAGCCGAGGCGGCCCTCCTCCTCGCCTGAGAAGAGGGCGAACACGATCGACCGCTGGGGCTTCTCGCCGGAAGCCATCGCCCTCGCCAGCTCGAGGAGAACCGCGACGCCGCTCGCGTTGTCGTCAGCGCCGGGATGGATCTTGCCGGCGTCACCGGCGTGCGCGTCGGGCCAGCCGAGCCCGAGGTGGTCGTAATGGGCGCTGACGAGAACGGCCTGCTCCTTCCATTCCGGTTTCGTTCCCGGAAGGACCCCGATTAGGTTCACGAGCTGAACGACCTTTCCGTCCGGTCCCTTGTCGACCGTGAAGCGTTGCCGGTAGGAGCCGGCCTCTCCGCCCGGAGCCAATCCGATCGCCTTCAGCTCCTTCTCCAGCCGGTCGGCGGCCGCCGCGAGGCCAGCGCTGCCCGGCCCACGTCCTTCCCGTTCGGCCGACGCGAGGAAGGAGACGATCTCTTTCATCTTCTCGGCCGAGAAGACGGGGGGCAGCTCCGCGAGGGCCTTGCGGGCGGGGAGCGCGAGTGGCGGGAGGGCGGCGGTCCGGTCTGCCAGGGGGCGGAGGTCGAGGAGGAGCGGCGAGTCCGATTCTTTCCACGAACCCTTCAGGACGTTCACCGGTTCGGTCCCCTCGAAGCCGAGATAGGAGTACTTCCCATAGTGGGGCAGCTTCCGGCTCAGTCCCGTAAGCGCCGCCTCCGGCTCGGCGAAGAGCCAGCCAACCGCCTTCTCGGCGGTGGCCGGGTTCCGGACGACTACGACGGCGGAATGGCCCGCGACGCTCATCGTCTCTCCATCGAGACGCAGGGCGCCGTCCGAGACCACGGCCCGCGTTCCCATCTGCGCCGGGACGTGCTTGTTCCCCTTCCCGAAGAGCCAAACGGCACGGTCGGATGGCAGCTTCGCGACGTCGCTGTCGAGCTTCACTTCCACCGCGTGGCTGTCGCTCTGCCAGGAGAGGGCGAGCTTCCGGTACGCCGCCTGCTCGTCGGGGCTGGCGCTCGCCGGAAGAAGGGCCAGGACCTTCGGGTCGCCGAAGATCTGCCCCAGCGAGGGGGGCGTCTCTCGCGGGTCGAGGCGGCGGAAGACGTCGAAGAGCGGGTCCGCGAGCAGCGCCACGGGCGGGACTGGGGCCTTCACGCTGAACCGGGTCTCGGGTCCCTCGAGGAGAACCTCCTCGGACACGGCCTCTCTCGCGGTCTGGACCGCGATCGGGACCGACAGCCGGAACGGCGCGCCAGCCTGAGTCTGCTTCAGCACCCCTTCGACGAACCACGCGGAGCCGTCCGTCCGGACCTTCACGAACGCCAGCGCGAGCTCCGCCGCGCCGGGGCGGGCCACCCATCCGTCGAAGAGCGGCCGTAGGTCTTTCCCGGTCACCGCCTCCGCGGTCTTCCGGAAGTCGTCGAACGTCGCCTTCTTCCCACGTTGCTCCTGGTAGAAGCGGTGGAGGACCTTCCGGAAAGTCTCGTCCCCGAGGGTCCGCCTCACCATGTGGAATCCCATCAGAGCCTTCCCGTAACCGACTGCTTCGGTGGCGGCGCTGTGGCGGGACCGGAACTCGGTCAACGGGAAGTCCCGCCCCTCCTTCACGTAGTCGCGGTAACGCTGCAACGCCGACCGCCGGTACTCGTCGCCCTTGCCGCGCTGCTCCTGGATCAGATGGTCGGCCAGATAAGCGGTCAGCCCCTCGCACCAGTTCCCGCGGCCGTAGTCGACGAAGACGGAATTTCCCCACCAGTTGTGGAGGATCTCGTGCGGATAGGACGAATTGAGGATGAAGGGGAATCGGATCACCTGAGGTCCTAGGAGCGTGAACGACGCCATCCCGTATCCGGTCTCCCAGAAGTTCTCTACGAGCGCGAACTTGCCGTACGGATAGGCGCCGATCAGGCTCCGGTACATCTCGACGTACTGCGTCGTGGCGGCGAGGTACTTCGCGGCGAGCGCATCGTCCTTCTCGCGTAGGTAGGCCAGCGCCTCGACCTTTCCGGCGGCGTCGCGGTATCGGTGGAGGGGCCCGCCGACCAGATAGACCTCGTCCACCGGCCCAACGGAGTCCCACCGCGCGAAGCCGTCGTCGCCCCGCGACGTCCCGTTCCCCTGACTGATCAGGTGCCATCCGGCGGGCGCCTCGACCGCCAGCCTGAAGGCCAGAAGCCCGCTGTCGACGACCGGAACCCAGAAGGTGCTGCCGGCCAGGTAGACCCCTTCCGGTCCGACCAGGCCCGATGTCTCGCGGAAGCCACGCGTGTACTGCTCTTTCGGGTCCGAGAGCGGCTCGTTGACGACGCCCTCGAAGGAGAGGGAGATCGAGGCGGCGCCGGCCGGGACGCTCACCCGGTACCGCTTCAACGTGACGGTCTTCCCGGGCTCGGCGACCCCATTGTTGCCGAAGAAGGGAGAGACGTCTCCGACCGGAACCTCGCGGACGGCGGGAACGGACCGGGTAATCCGGAGAGCGGCGTTGAGAAGAAAGTCGACGTCGCGGGGAGCGCCGGGGGGAAACACGAGGTCGTCGACGACGGCGACCCGGTGCGCGGCAGGGTCGAGGCGAACCTCGAGCGAGTGGCGGGGGACAACCTCGCTCCCGACCGCGACAGATGCGAAGGTGGCGAAGGCGGCGAAGGCGGCGAGTACCGACAGGAGGACAAACGCACCGGACCGTTTCATCGAGCCCCCTCGCCGCCGGGTCTTCTCGGCCCGGCGGGGAACGTCGATTATTGAACGGTCCGGGCGTCGCGACCGGTCACTTCTTGAACTTCCCGTCCTCGATCATCGCCGGGAACTCGTAGCCTGCGCCGACGTCCTTGTCGGCCTGAAGGGTCCCATGGACTAGGACGACGTCCCCAACCGCGACTTTTTCCTTCGTCGTAACGGTCAGGTCGTTGTCCTTGCCCTTGGCGGATCCCGAGCCGTCGCGGATGTGGACCCAGTTCTTCCCCATGATGTCGGGCAAGAACTTCACGACCTTGCCGCGCACCGCAACCGGCTTGCCTTTCAGCGCCGCTCTCTGCGCGAAGAGCTCGGCGACCGTCTTCCCCTCGGAACCCGAGGCCCGGTCGACCTTGATCGGGCTGTCGTCGACCTTCTTCGTCGCCCCGTGGCCCGGCGGCATCGCGGGCGAGCCCTTGGAGCCCATGTTGTCCTTGGTGTCCGCGTCGGCGGGCGCGCTGGCATGGGCGCTTGAGAGCTCCGCTCCGGCGGAGGGTGCGAGCGACCCGAAGTAGATCCGGTCGAACTTCCGGTTCAGGGTCGGGCTCTCGAAACCGTCCATTTGCATCGCCCCGATCACCGTGGCCTGCTCACCCACCTTCACGCGGGCCTGGTTAACCGCCGCCCAGCTCTCGCCGGCAGGGGTCTTCAGCTTCAGGTAGGTGTAGCCGCCGGAATCCATCGTCTCCAGGATCGTCCCGGTCAGGTTGGCCGCGGCCTGGGGTTTCTGCTCCCCGTGAGGGGACGGGGTGGAGGCCGTGGGGATCACGCTCTTTTGTGATCCCTCGGCCTTCAGCGCACTCTTGCCGCACCCGACGAGGGCGGCGGAGAGGGCCAGGATTGAGAGGGTGGTGATCGTTGTGGGGCGCATCGGCATAAGTCCTCGTTTGCGGAGGTCTCCGGCGAGGTCCGACCCGCCGGGGGCGGAGATCCTAGCAGGTGACGGACCCCAGGCGGCCCTCAGGGCTTCGCCTTCCCATCGGTTGGGACCGGGGACGCCTTCAGGTCCGAATCGGCCGTCCGATGGAAATAGGCGGTAAGGGCGATCGTATCGCTCCCGCGCCGGACCCTGAAGACCGCCGCGTCGGCCCAGCGCTTCTCCGACATCCGGAGCGCCATCGTCTCCTTCGTCGGGACGGCGCCGTCATCCATCGTCACGATCTCGTCCCCCGTCCGGAAGCCGGCTGCGGAGCCGACCCCTTCCTTCTCGACGGCAATCACCACGAGCCTCTCGGGGTCCTTCGCCTCCCTCGTGGAGATCCCCAGAGCCGGGTAGATCGGGTCGGTCGGGCGTGGGACCCCCCAGATGAAGTCGCCGATGGAGGCGCGCACCGTGATCGGCTTCCCCTTCTCGTCCTGGATCGGGACCGGCACCAGCGTCGCGGTCTTGCCGTCGAACCAGGCCTTCGCTTGCCGCTCGGCCCCGAGCCCGTAGACGACGTGTCCTGACCCGATCAGGACGACCATGATCGCGGCCGGGTCCGGGTCGGCCTTGAGCGCCTGGACGGCGTTGAAGGCCATGGTGGCGTCCCAGGTGCACTGGGCGCGATACATCCCCTCCAGCTGCTCGGGGGTCATCGAGCCGTGCATCGAGTCCTCGGGGCCGAAATTGGCGGCGAAGAGCTTCTTCCCCTCGGAGCTCTCGGTGTCGATCCGGGACGGAATGTGCGCAGCCTCGTCCGGCGTCAGGTCCTTGAAGCCCTTCTTGCGGACCGCCGACACAACCTCGCGGGGGGTGTTCACGCCGTGAAGCGGGATGCCGTTCGCCCTCGCGAACAAGAAGATCTCCCGGTAGTAATCCCAGTGGTAGCCCCAGCTCTTGTACCACCGGGACTTTTTCACAAACGCCTCTTCCGTAAGGCTGCCGGCGTTCCACTGGTCGAGGAATCCCTGGTCGGAGTAGGGATACATCTCGAGGCCGACGTGGACCCTGCGTCCCGCCCTCTTCAGCTCCTGGAGGACTCGGAGCTGCATCCGGTGGATCTCGATCTCGGTGTGGCTCTCGCCGACGAACAGCAGCCGGACTCCCTTCAGCCGTTCGGCCAGCCCCGCTGGCGTCAGCGAGTCGCCGCTCCTGAGATCGAGGACGACGTCGAGAAGCGGCCGGACGGTTTTCTCCTTCCGCGCGGGGTCGCCGATTGGAAGATTCCAGGTCCCGTCCTGCGCGGGCGCCGGCGACGAAAGGAGGAGGAGGAGAGCGAGGAACGACATGGACCGCTTCATGACGGACGATGATATCCGGCAGGACGTTTGAGCCATTCCTGCCGAGGGCTTTAGCCGGTATAGTCCCGCCGCTTCAAAGGTAACGGGGGAACGCATGTACCAGATCGTCAAGCGCGAGCAGTTTTCCGATGTGACCTTCCTCTGGGACGTCCATGCACCGGATGTGGCGAAGGCGGCCCAGCCGGGTCACTTCGTCATGGTCCGCCTGAAGGAGGGAGGGGAGCGGATCCCTCTCACCGTCGCGGACTACGACCGGGACTGGGGGACCGTCACCATCGTCGTCCAGGCCCTCGGGAAGACGACGAAGGAGATGATGCGGGACTTCAAGGAGGGCGACTCCTTCTCCGACTTCGTCGGGCCGCTCGGCCTGGCGAGCCACGTCGGGAAGGTGGGGCACGTCGTCCTGGTGGGCGGCGGCCTCGGGGTGGCCCCCGTCTTCCCGCAGCTCCGCGCCTTCAAGGAGGCGGGGAACCGGATCACCGGAATCATCGGCTTCCGGACGAAGGACCTGGTCTTCTGGGAGGACCGGTTCAAGCATTACTGCGACGACCTGATCGTCTGCACTGACGACGGCAGCTACGGCAAGCCGGGCTTCGTGACCGGCGCGCTGAAGGAGGTCCTCGAGAAGGAGAAGCCCGACTTGGTGATCGCCATCGGGCCCCTCCCGATGATGCGGGCCTCCGCCGAAACCTCGCGCCCCTTCGGCGTGAAGACGATGGTCTCGCTGAACGCAATCATGGTCGACGGCACCGGGATGTGCGGGTCGTGCCGCGTAACGGTCGGTAAGGAGACGAAGTTCGCCTGCGTCGACGGGCCCGACTTCGACGGCCACCTGGTCAACTTCCCCGAGCTCCAGCTTAGGCAGGAGCGCTTCCGCTCGCAGGAGACGACCGCGAAGGACGATTTCGCCAAGGTCTGCACGATCGAGGAGCAGCTGTTCGAGCTGAACAAGCGGAACTACAAAAAATTCAAGGAATTGCCGGAACACGCGATGAAGATGCCCGAGCGCGACGCGAAGGAGCGCTCGAGGAACTTTGAGGAGGTCAACCTCGGCTACACCATGGCCGACGCCCTCGTGGAGGCCGAGCGTTGCATCCAGTGCGCCCGCCCGACCTGCATCCAGGGCTGCCCGGTCGCCATCGACATCCCGCGCTTCATCCGGTATCTCCTCGTACGCGACCTGCCAGGGGCCCTGTCGGTCATCCAGGAGACCA
>CALFNC010000293.1 GCA_937902605.1 uncultured Acidobacteriota bacterium
CCGATCTACGTAGCGGCCCTTCCCGCCCGGGTCCGGCGCCTCGTAGAAACGAACGGTCCGCGCTGGCTCTCCGTTCGGCGTCACCTCAAGAAGCACCGCAGGCGGCGGGAGTTTCCGGCCCGGGCCCGGGAGGCCGAGCGTCGGGAAGTCCTTCCGGGTGACGAACGCCGTCGACTCGATCCGGCCGATCCGCTCGAGGAGGTCCTCGACGGCCGCGGCGGCGACCGGCTTCCCTGCGGAAAGCCACGCTCCCTCGACCTTCTCGGCGCCGACCTTCAGGCTCCCGGCGTCGATCGAGAAGCGGGCCGTCGACCAGGCATCCACCGGGCAGACTCGCTTCTCGCGATACGCCGTGAGCTCCTTCGAGAGGTTCTCCTGGATTCGGTCGTCGACCACGACGACCGTCTTGCCGCGCCGCGCGTAAAGCTTCCCGGCCGCGTCCGCCCGGGCGGCCCCGAATGCGAGGGAGGCGACGGTCTCGCTCCCCTTTTGAAGGTCCACGGTGACGAGCGGGGGTTGCAACCCGATCCGGGCCAGGTCCGCCACGGTCGTCGCCGGGAACTCACTGATCCGGGCACCCGACAGGTCGGCGAGCAGCTGGTCTACGAACGTCCGGGATGCCAGGTCGCGCACTGGCTCCTCGATTCGCCACTCCGGGAGCCTCCCGGCGTCCGTCCCCTGGGTCCTGGAGACGACGACCCGGGACGGGCCGCGAGTCACCGTCACCCGCGTAAGGTCCGCCGAAGGTGTGTCGAAGAGGACCTTCGACCGGAAGTCGTCCAGCGGCTTGACCAGTGAGGCGACGGGCGCGAACCGGACGGCGCCGAATCGCCCTCCCGTGGCCGCTGCCGTCGTGTCGGTGCCTGGGATCTCCTTACCGAAGATGACATCGGCCTTCGTACCGCCTGAAAAAGCCAGCGCCACCCTCGCCCGCGGGGTGTCCAGACCGAACTCCACGGGGTCGAATGCTGTCCGCGTCTCGCCGACGAGGTCTAGGCGCCCGAGGTCCGAGATGACTCCCGAGACGACCCCGGCGTCCGCTGGCTCCCCGGCCAGGAGCCACCGGTCCTTCCCCGACTTCATCAGGTCGACCTTCGGCAGGTTCGGACGCTCGATGGTGATCGCGGTGAGGGTCTCCGCCTTGAAGTCGAGGAGCCTCTTTCGCGCCTTCACCGTCTCTTCCGAGTTGGGTTGAAACCGTTCGTAGAAGACGACGAACCCCAGAAGCGCCAGGAAGACCGCAGTGAGGATCAGGAGCTTCTTCGTCGACATGGCGGCCTCCCCGAAATCAGCGCCGGCGACGCAGGTAGACGGCGATCCCGGCCGACACGGCGAGGAGCGGCAGGAAGAGGACCGCCACGAGAGTCATCGTCCCGATGTCACCCCGGGTCATCGTCACCGCCACCTGGTCGGTTGCCCGGGGCGGGATGGCGATCAGCGCCTCGCGCTCGAGCGCCCAGTTCGCCGCGCCGGCCATCAGATAGGAGTTCGCGGCATTCGCGATTCCCCCGTTCGACGCGAAATCGGCGTCCCCGAAGACCACCAGCCGCATCTTCTTTTCAGGTTTGCCGGACGTCTCGATCGCCACGGCGAGGGAGACCGGCCCCTTCACGTCCCGGTCGTCCTTCCGGACCTCCGGATTCTTCAGGTCGGTCTCGCCCCAGCCCTCGGCCGACGTCTCCACCAGGGCGGTCCCCGTGAAGCCCTCCGGAAGCTTCTCGGCGAGGCGCACGGAGCGCGCGAGAGGAAAGACCACGGCCGAACCCTCGAGGAGCTTCGTGATCGGGTGCGGCCGAAACGAGTTGGCGAAGACCGTCTCGGGGCCCATCTGGGGCACCCGGTTCTTCGGGTCGATGACGATGTCGTCGTCCAGGAGGACCCCGTATGCTTCCAGGAGCGGCCGCAGCCCGAAATCGAGCATGGCTGTTCCCTTGCCTGGCGCGAACTCGACATCCGCGAAGACCAGAGCATGCCCCCCGGCGTCCAGGAACTTCTTCACCGCGTCCCGCTCGGCTTCGGTGAACGCCGACTTCGGCCCGGCGATCACCAGAAGGTCCGCCCCCGCCGGGACGTCGCCGGCGCCCAGGCTGGCCCACTCCTCGACCTTGCAGTTGTCACGCCGGAATGTCTCGGCCACGCCCCAGAACCCTTCCCGGGAGCGGGCGTCGATCTTCCGCTCGCCGTGGCCGGTCGTGAAGAGGACTTTCGGCGTCTTCGACTCCGTCACCGTCAGGATGGCCGACGTGAACTCCTGCTCCCCATTGAAGCTCTTGATCGACGGTTCGCCGCCGAACCGGGCGCGGGAGAAGTCGAGCTCGGCCAGCTGGTCGACCGTGACGTACTTCTTCCGATCCCCCGACTTGAAGACGACGGACGGCCCGCTGATGCCGAACTCCTTGACGAGCGCCTCGGCCCTCGCCCGGTTGCGGGTGGGGTCGAGGGTCTCGACGATCACCTGGGGCGAGGCCGCCTTGTATCGCTTTAGGAGCTCCTGCGTCTCGGGGAAGAGCTGACTCCCCTCGGTCATGAAGACGGTCACGTTGACGGGGGCTTTCAGCGCCTTGAGAACTTTCACGGTCTTGCCGGAGAGCGTGTAGAGGCCCGAGCTGGTCCAGGCGAACCGGCGGTAGTGCCGTGACCCGAGCCAGTTCACGAGCAC
>CALFNC010000294.1 GCA_937902605.1 uncultured Acidobacteriota bacterium
TCTTTGCGAAGAAGTCGTTGACCGGCATCTCCCGCATCTTCGCCATCACCTTGTCGGCGTCATCGGTCTTTGCCGCCTGGATCGCCTGGAAGTAGTGCATCAGCTCCGAGTAGACGCCGGCCTGGACCATCGTCGCCATCTTCTTGTGCTTCTCGAAGAACCGCTTCGACCACTTGCGGCTCTCCGCGTCCCTGTCCCAGTAGAACGCGGTGGTCAGGTACATCCCCTTCGCCGTCGGGAGGCCCAGGCTGTGGATGTCCGACAGGAAGACGAGGAGGCCGGCGAGGCTCTGCTTCTTCGTGATGCCGAACTCGTTTGCCTGCTTGATCGCGTTGATCGTGTCCGCGCCCGCGTTCGCGAGGCCGATGATCTTCGCCCCCGACGACTGCGCCTGCAGAAGGTACGACGAGAAATCGGTCGTCGGGAACGGCGCCCGGACCTCGCCGAGGATCTTTCCGCCCGCCGCCGTGACGACCTTGGAGGTGTCGGACTGGAGCGACTTTCCGAAGACGTAGTCGGCGGTGATGAAGAACCAGCTGTTCCCGCCCTTCTGGACGACCGCCCGGCCCGTCCCCGCGGCCATCGAGTAGGTGTTGTAGGTGTAGTGCACGTTGTAGGCCGTGCAATCTTTTCCCTCGATCGGCGTCGAGCCCGGCCCCGAGAGGAGCGTGATCCGCTTCTTCTCGGCGGCAACCGGCATGACGGCCAGCGCCGTCGAGCTCGTGACGAGATCGGCGATGGCGTCCACCTGCTGCTCGTCGAACCACTTCCGGGCGATGTTGGACGCGATGTCGGCCTTGTTCTGATGGTCGGCACTGATGATGACGATGGGTTTGCCGAGCACCTTTCCGCCGAAGTCCTCCGCCGCCATCTGGGCGGCGACGACCGAACCCGGACCCGCGAGGTCCGAGTAGGCGCCCGTCATGTCGGTGAGTACCCCCACCTTCACGACGTCGTTCGACACCTGGGCGGCGGCCGGAAAGGCCGCTAAGAGGGCCAGGGCCGCCACAATTGCGATATTCCGTTTCCCGTTTTTCATCTCGACCTCCATGTTCTGGTTGGCCCCGGGCGTCAGACGCCCAGGAAGCGGTGAAGCTCGTCCATCCGGCCGCCGAGGTGGTCCCGCGGGACCATGTCGACGATCCGGCCGTGCTCGATCAGATAGTGGCGGTCGGCCAGCGGCGCCACGAAGCGAAAGTTCTGCTCCACGAGGATCATCGTGAAGCCCCGGTCCTTCAGGTCCCGAACGACCCGCCCCAGCGCCTGGACGATGACCGGCGCCAGACCCTCGGTCATCTCGTCGAGGAGGAGGAGCCGCGCTCCGATCCGAAGGATTCGGGCCATCGCCAGCATCTGCTGCTCGCCGCCCGAGAGACGCGTCCCCTGGCTCTTCCCGCGCTCGAGGAGGTTCGGGAACATCCCGTAGATCTCGTCGAGCGTCATCCCGCCGGATCCGACGGTCGGGAGGAGCGTCAGGTTCTCTTCGGCGGAGAGGCTCGCGAAGATGCCCCGCTCCTCCGGGCAGTAGCCGATGCCGAGATGAGCGATCCGATGGGAGGCCATCCGGATCGTCTCGCGTCCGTTCATCATCACGGACCCGGTCCGGCGGGGCACGAGGCCGAGGACCGACTTCAGCGTGGTCGTCCGCCCCGACCCGTTGCGGCCCAGCAGGGTCACCACCTCGCCGCGGCCCACGGTGAAGTCCACGCCGTGGAGGACGTGGGACTCCCCGTAGAACGCATGGAGGTCCGTCACCCGGAGCAGCTCGTGGCATGGTTCGAACGCGCTCGTCACGCCTCGGCTCCGATGTACGCCTCGAGGACGGCGGGGTCCCGCGACACTTCTGCGTAGGTCCCTTCCGCGAGGACGGACCCCCTCGCGAGCACGGTGATCGTCTCCGACAGGTCGGCGACGACCGACAGGTTGTGCTCGACCATCAGCACGGTCCGCCCCGCCGACACCCGACGGATCAGCTCCACGACGCGCCCAACGTCCTCGTGCCCCATCCCCTGCGTCGGCTCGTCCAGCAGGATCAGGTCCGGCTCGAGCGCGAGCGTCGTCGCCAGCTCGAGCGCGCGCTTGCGGCCGTACGGGAGCTCGACCGTGACGGTGTGGGCGTGCGCCTCGAGGTCCACGGCCGCGAGCAGCTCGAGCGCTCTCGGGTGGAGCACCTCCAGGCTGTCCTGCGACTTCCAGAAATGAAACGAGGTCTTGAGGCGTCGCTGGAGCGCCACCCGGACGTTCTCGAGGACCGTCAGGTTCGGAAAGACCGCGGAGATCTGGAAGGACCGGACGAGCCCCCGGCGCGCGACCTCCGCCGGCTCGAGCCGCGTCACGTCCTCGCCCCGGTAGACGATCGAGCCGGACGTCGCGGGGAGGAACCGCGTCAGGAGATTGAACACGGTCGTCTTCCCTGCTCCGTTCGGCCCGATCAGCGCGTGGATCGAGCCCCGCCTCACGCGGAGGTCGAGCCCCGAGACGGCGACGAACCCCTGGAACTCCTTCGTCAGTTCATGGGTCTCGAGGATCGCCTCATCCGGCGGCATGTACCGTCCAGCGGGCCGCGGCTCCCCTCCAAGGAAAGCACCACTTCTCTTCGATCCTAGCGAGATCAAATTTCAAGTGAATGGATCGTAGACGCCGCCCCCGGGGGCGTCAACGGCCGTGGCGGCCCGCGCAAAAAGAACCGACCCGAAAAGGCCTCCCCTGAAAACGGTCGATGGACGGTACTATATGGTCTCCAAACGCCGGAAGAAATTCGCTCGGGGTAGTGCATGACGAGTTCCTTGGAGAGGCCGGTCCAGCTCGCAGTCGAGAACATCAGCCTCCGCTTCGGAGGGGTCATGGCTCTGGGGGGTCTCGGCTTCTCGGTTCGCAATGGTGAGATCTTCTCGATCATCGGCCCGAACGGGGCCGGCAAGACGAGCATGCTCAACTGCATAAGCGGCCGGTATCAGCCACAGCGGGGCACCATCTCCTTCGATGGACACGACATCACCCACCGCCCGCCCGCCGCCCGTGCGCGTCTGGGGATCGCGCGGACCTTTCAGAACATCGCCCTCTTCAAGGGGATGTCGGTCCTCGACAACCTCCTCATCGGACGACACATTCACCTGAAGAGCGGGCTTCTCCGGGGTGGCTTCTATTTCGGCCCGTGCCAGAAGGAGGAGATCGAGCATCGCCGTATTGTCGAGGACATCGTCGACTTCCTAGAGATCGAGCACATCCGGAAGCGGATCGTCGGCACCCTCGCCTACGGTCTCCAAAAGCGGGTCGAGCTGGCCCGGGCGCTCGCGCTCAACCCGAAGCTCATCCTCCTCGACGAGCCGATGGCCGGGATGAACCTCGAGGAGACCGAGGACATGGTCCGGTTCATCCTGGACATCAACCAGGAGCGCGGGATCACGGTGATCCTCGTCGAGCACGACATGGGAGTGGTCATGGACATCTCGGACCATCTCGTGGTCCTGAACTTCGGGGAGAAGATCGGGGAGGGATCGCCGGACGAGGTGCAGGCGGACCCGGAGGTTATCAAGGCCTATCTCGGCGGCGAAGACTCCGTCTTCCTCGGGCGTTGAGCGGGAGGATCGAGATGGCCGAGCCGAGCAACGACACTCTGAACACACTGGATACCCTTCCCCGCCTCCTCCGGAGCAACGCCGCGAAGTACGGCGAGAGCAAGGTCGCCCTCCGCGAGAAGGAGTTCGGGGTCTGGCAGCCGTACACCTGGAAGGACTACCTCGAGCACGTCAAGTACTTCTCCCTCGGTCTCGTCTCCCTGGGACTGACCAAGGGAGACACGATCTCCATCATCGGCGACAACCGGCCGGAGTGGCTCTTCGCCGAGCTCGCGGCCCAGAGCGCCCGGGCGATCGGGATCGGGATCTACCAGGACGCCATCCTCAAAGAGGTGTCCTACATCATCAACCTCGCCGAGTCGAAGTTCATCGTCGCGGAGGACCAGGAGCAGGTCGACAAGATCCTGGACATGGGCGACGAGCTGACGACGGTGAAATTCATCGTCTACACCGACCCACGCGGGATGCGGAAGTACGACGACTCCCGGCTCGTCTACTTCCCGGAGGTCGAGGCCCGCGGAAAGGAGTTCGAGCAGGCGGACCCGGGCGGGTACGACCGGCTCGTCGACGCGACCGAGGCGGAGGACCCCACCCACATTTGCATCACGTCGGGGACGACCGGCAACCCGAAGCTGGCGGTCCTCTCCCACCGGAACATGCTCTCGATGGCCGCGAACCTCGGAAAGGTCGACCCGAAGCGCGAGACCGACGAGTTCGTCAGCTTCCTCCCTCTTCCCTGGGTGGGCGAGCAGATGATGAGCGTCGCGAGCGGGCTCCTCTTCGGGTTCACGGTGAACTTCCCCGAGGAGCCCGAGACCGCGACCGAGAACATCCGCGAGATCGGCCCCCACATCCTCTTCAGCCCTCCCCGGGTCTGGGAGAACCTCGCCGCGACCGTCCAGGTAAAGATTCTGGACGCCTCGCCGCTCAAGCGCTTCCTCTATAACAAGTGCCTCCCGATCGGGTACGAATGGGCGGACCTCAAGTTCCAGAAGAAGACGCCGACCCTGGCCCAGAAGATCCGCTACTCCCTCGCCTACCTTCTCGTCTTCCGGTCGCTGAAGGACCGAATCGGCTTCACCCACATCCGCTCGGCCTCGACAGGGGGGGCCGCGCTGGGGCCCGACACGTTCCGTTTCTTTCACGCGCTAGGAGTCAACCTCAAGCAGATTTACGGTCAGACGGAGATCTTCGGCATCTCGTGCATTCACCGGGACGGCGACGTCAACTTCGACTCCGTCGGGAAGCCGATCCCCGAGACCGAAATCCGCATCGACAATCCCGACCCGAAGGGGGTCGGCGAGGTGGTGTCGCGAAGCCCGGCGCTCTTCCAGGGCTACTACAAAGCCGAGGCCGCCACACGAGAGTCGATCGTGGACGGCTGGCTCCGCTCCGGCGATGCCGGGTATTTCGATGAGAACGGGCACCTCGTGATCATCGACCGGATGAAGGACATCATGACCCTCCGGAGCGGGGAGCGCTTCAGCCCGCAGTTCATCGAGAACAAGCTGAAGTTCAGCCCCTACATCAAAGAGGCCGTCTGCATCGGCCAGGGCCGAGACCTCGTGATCTCGCTCATTTGCATCGACTTCGGCATCGTCGGAAAGTGGGCGGAGGACCACCGGATCGGATACACGACCTACACCGACCTCGCGTCGAAACCCGAGGTCTACGACTTCCTCGAGAAGGAAGTCCGCAAGGTCAACTCGACGCTCACCGGCTCCCAGCGAATCCGGAAGTTCGCCCTCCTCTACAAGGAGCTAGACGCAGACGACGACGAGCTGACGCGTACCCGAAAGGTCCGGCGCGGCTTCGTCGACCAGAAGTACGCCGACATCATCCAGGGCATCTACCAAGGACAGCCCCAAATCCGGATCGATGCCGTCATCAAGTACCAGGACGGGAAGACGTCGCAGCTGAAAACCACGATTCAGGTTAGAGACCTCGGTGACCCCGGAGAGGTCCGGCCGGCCGTCGCCTGAAGGCCGACACACCACGCAACCAGGAGGATCCGTGGAGTTCTACATCCAGCTCGTCATCTCCGGACTCGTCCTCGGGTCGATCTACGCGCTGGTGGCGCTCGGCTTAGCCATCATCTTCAAGTCGACGAGCGTCGTGAACTTCGCGCAGGGCGAGCTCCTGATGTTCGGGGCGTACTTCTGCTTCGCGATGGTCGTCCAGTACAAGGTCCCGTGGTTCTGGGCGTTCCTCCTGACCCTCGTCTTCTCCGTCTTGCTCGCCCTCCTCGTCGAACGGCTCGTCCTCCGGCCGATGATCGGCGAGCCGGTCATCTCCATCATCATGGTGACGATCGGCCTATCGTCGGTCCTTCGCAGCATCGTCACCGCCGTGTGGGGGACGCAGATTCAGGTCTACGAGCCGCCGCTCTTCCCCGAGACGACCGTGAACGTGATGGGGATCCCGATCAGTCAGGTCTATCTCTGGAGCTTCGGGCTCTCCGCGGTCCTGCTCGCGCTCTTCGGTGTCTTCTTCAAGTTCTCGAAGGCCGGAGTGGCGATGCGGGCGACGGCGTTCTCGAACCAGGTCGCCCTGTCGATGGGCATCCCGGTGAAGAACATCTTCGCCCTCGCCTGGTGCATCGCCTCGGTGGTCTCCGCGATCGGCGGGATCCTGATCGGCAGCATCAACGGCATCAACATTCAGCTCGGCTATTTCGGGCTGAAGGTCTTCCCGGCGGTCATCCTGGGCGGACTCGACTCGATCCTGGGAGCCGCCCTCGGCGGGCTCATCGTGGGGGTCCTCGAGAATCTGTCGGACGGGGTCCTCAAGAGCGCGTTCGGCCTCCAGGGGATCAAGGAAGTCGCTCCCTTCGTCTTCCTCGTCATCATCCTGATGATCAAGCCCTACGGCCTCTTCGGGAAGAAGGAGATCGAGCGCGTATGAGGACCGACGGCCGGACTCGGGACCTTGGACGGGGTGAAGTTCTCGAAGCGGAGCGGGGCGACTCATGAGCGTTGCCCACTGCGGAGACTTCAGGCAGTCGTACCGGGACGACATGAAGGTCCTCGAGACCCGCTTCGTCCGGGTCTCGGTGGGCGCCTTCCTCGTCCTCCTCTACATCTTCCCGCTCCTCGCGTCCAACTACCTGACGAGCACCATGACGACGATCGGGATCGCGGTGATCGGGGCGCTCGGGATCAACATCGTCACGGGCTACACGGGGCAGATCTCCCTCGGCCAGGGCGCCTTCATGGGGGTCGGCGCATTCGCCTGCTCGTATTTCATGCGGATCGCGCACCTGCCGTTCTGGATCGCCATGCCGCTCGCTGGCCTCGCGACCGCCGCTGTCGGCATGGTGTTCGGCTTGCCAAGCGCCCGCCTGAAGGGGCTCTACCTCGCCATCGCCACGCTGGCGGCGCAGTTCATCCTTCAGTACCTGTTCATCCACATGGACGCCGTCACGGGAGGGAGCAACGGTATCCAATTCCCGCCCCCCGAGATCGGCTCCTTCGTCTTCGACGGGGACCGTTCCAAGTACTACCTGACGATCACCGTGGCCATCTCGGCCGTCCTCTTCACGACGAACCTGATGCGGTCGCGGGACGGCCGGGCTTTCATCGCGGTCCGCGACCACCACCTCTCGGCGGAGATCATGGGCGTCCACCTGTTCAAGTACAGGCTCCTTTCGTTTTCGGTCAGCGCCTTCTACGCGGGGATTGCAGGGAGCCTCTGGGGGGTGTACACGGGCTATATCTCTGCCGAGCATTTCACGCTAACGGAGTCGATCAACTACCTCGCCATGATCATCATCGGCGGGCTCGGAAGCGTCCTGGGCTCCATCTTCGGCGCCGTCTTCATGACCCTCCTGCCACAGTTTCTGACGGTCGGAACAGGGGCGCTCGCGCAGATCTTCCCAAAGATCGGCTTCCTGATCATGAGCCTCAAGGACGGCGTCTTCGGGATCATCGTCATCCTCTTCCTGATCTTCGAGCCGGACGGCCTCGCCCATCGGTGGAGGCTGATCAAGGCCTATTGGAAGCTCTACCCGTTCAGCTACTGATGTCGCGATAGCATCGAAGAGAGAAGCGACCCATCCCACCTCGGGATCCGATCACCAGCCCCCGGAGACTCAGTCACATTCACGTTCCCTCACAACCACAGCTCAGCGCCACTTGAAAGAGGAGATCGAGATGAGACGTCTGACCCCGTTTCTCGCACTAGCGATCATGGCCGCCATGGCGGGCCCCGTCATCGGCCAGGAGATCGTCATCGGAAATCTCGCCGATATCACCGGCGGCACCGGCGACGTCGGAAAGCCCTACGCCGAGGGGATCAAGGCCTACACCGACTACATCAACGCCAATGGCGGTATCAACGGCAAGAAGATCAAGCTTCTCCAGCAGGACTACGCCTACAAGATCCCCGAGGCCCTCAGCCTCTACAAGAAGTTCAAGGACCAGGACAAGGTCCTCGCGATCCAGGGCTGGGGCAGCGGGGACACGGAAGCCCTCAAAGAGCAGGTGGCCAAGGACCAGATGCCCTACTGGTCGGCCTCCTACTCGGCCCACCTGACCGACCCGGCCAAGTCACCTTACAACTTCTTCTGCGCCCCGGACTATTCAACTGGCCTCCGGGCCGGCCTCAAGTACCTCAAGGACAACTGGAAGGAGAAGAGGAAGCCCAAGGTGGCCTTCATCTATCCCGACGTCGGGTACGGCAAGGCCCCCATTCCGGCAGGGAAGAAGTACGCCGCAGAGCTCGGATTCGACATCGTTGGCGAGGAGAACGTCGACCTGAAGGCTATCGAGGCGACCACGCAGCTCCTGAACCTGAAGAAAGCCGATCCGGACTTCGCCTGGATTGGCGGCACGAAGGTCTCGACGTCCGTCATCCTCAAGGACGCCAAGAAGCTCGGCCTGAAGACCAAGTTCTTCGGCAACATCTGGAGCGCGGACGAGGCGATGCCCAAGCTCGCGGCCGGCGCGGAGGAAGGCTACCTCGTCGTCATCGGAGCGGCTCTCTACGGCGACAAGGTCCCCGGCATGAAAGCCATCGAGAAGGTGACGAACAACCAGCCCCAGGTGAGCCACTGGATTCGCGGATGGGTTTCGATGATGACCATGTGCGAGGTCCTCAAGACCGCCGACAAGCACAAGGAGCTGACCGGCCCCGGCATCCGGAAATACGCCGAGCAGCTGAAGAACTTCGACACCCAGGGTCTCACGGCCCCCATCACCTACACCCCGACCGACCACCGTCCGTTCATGTCCGTCATTCTCGCCGAGTTCCAGGGCGGCAAGATGGTGAAGAAGGCCACCATAGAGCTCCCGCGCAAGCCGGAGTGGATCGGTTTCTGATCTGGTGAGCGAGGGCGGGGGGGGCTTCCCTCCCCTCCGTCCTCCGCACGAAAGGGAGCGAAGAGCCGAATCCATGCTGACCGTCAACAACATCGAGGTCGTCTACAGTGACGTGATCCTTGTCCTGAAAGGGCTTTCGCTCTCTTGTGCGGAGGGAAAGATCACCACGCTCCTCGGCGCGAACGGAGCCGGGAAGTCCACGACCCTCAAGGCCATCTCCGGGCTCCTCAAGAGCGAGGAGGGCGAAGTGACCGAGGGGACCATCGAGTTCATGGGCCAGAAGATCAACGGCAAGGACCCCGAGAAGATCGTCCGGATGGGGATTTTCCAGGTCATGGAGGGCCGCCGGGTCTTCGAGGACCTCGACGTCGTCGAGAACCTCCGCTGCGGCGCCTACACCCGGAGCGATCGGGCGGGCGTAAAGCGCGACATGGACCTCGTGTTCGACTACTTCCCCCGCCTCAAAGACCGCCGGCACCAGCTCTCGGGGTATCTCTCGGGCGGCGAGCAGCAGATGCTCGCCATCGGTCGGGCGCTGATGGCGAGGCCGAAGCTGCTCCTCCTCGACGAACCGAGCCTCGGCCTCGCTCCGATGCTCGTGAAGGAGATCTTCCGAATCATCCAGAAGATCAACGAGGAGGAGAAGACCACGATTCTCCTCGTGGAGCAAAACGCCTCCCTGGCGCTCCAGGTCGCGACGTTCGGCTACATCATGGAGATGGGCAAGGTGGTCCTGGACGGTCCATGCGAGAAGCTGCGAGAGAACCCGGACGTCAGGGAGTTCTACCTCGGGATCGGGGAAGGAGGCACCAAGCGCTCCTTCAAGAACGCCAAGCACTACAAGCGGCGCAAGCGCTGGCTGTCGTAGCGCCGCCGCGAGGGAGCGAATCATGGACCGGACGAGCGGGTACCTGAACGAGGAGCTGGAGAAGAGGAGCTGGGACGAGCAGCGGGTCTCCCAGGCGGGACGGCTCGTCGACCTCGTCGCCCACGCCGCCACCCATGCCCCGGCGGTCGCCAGCCTGTTCCGGGGCGCGGGCCTCAAGGCCGGCGACATCCGGACTCTCGACGATCTCGCCCGGGTGCCCGTCACACCCAAGGCGAAGCTCGTGGAGCTCCAGCGAGCGAATCCACCGTTCGGCGGCCTCCTCGCGGTCCCGCTCCACCAGGTCCGCCGCGTCTTCCGGTCCCCTGGCCCCATCTACGACCCACAGGGATTCGACGAGGGGTGGGGATGGGAGGAGGCGCTCTTTGCCGCAGGTTTCCGCCGCGGCGACATCTGCATCAACACCTTCGGTTACCAGATGACCCCGGCGGGGATGATGTTCGACGACGCCCTCGGGGCGTTGGGATGCCCGCTGGTCCCGACGGGCGTGGGCGACAAAGAGGTCCAGATCGAGATCCTCCGGACCCTGGGCATCGCCGGGTTCGTCGGGATGGCGTCCTTCCTCCTGCAGATCGGAGAGAAGGCGAAGGAGCAGGGCCTCGACCCTGCGAAGGACTTCGGGCTGCGGGTCGCGTTCACCACGGCCGAGCCTCTGCCCGACACCCTCCGCGCGTCGGTCGAAGGTCTCTTCGGCGCGACCGTCCGGCAGGGATTCGGCACTGCGGACTGCGGCTGCCTCGCCTACGAGTGCCATGCCAAGGGAGGAATGCACCTCGCCAGCCGCGCGATCGTCGAGATCGCGGACCCCGAGACGGGCCGGCCCCTGGGCCCGGGGGAAATTGGCGAGATCGTCGTGACCCTCTTCAACAAGGCCTATCCCCTTCTCCGCTTCGGGACCGGCGACCTGTCGGCGGTCGACCACGGCGAATGCTCCTGCGGGAGAAAATCCCCGAAGCTCCGAGGCTGGCTCGGCCGCTGCGACCAGCTCGTCAAGGTGAAGGGGATGTTCCTGCACCCCGGACAGATCCAGACGGCGATGCGTGACTTCCCGGAGGTCATTCGCTTCCGCGCGGTTGTCACCCGGTCCGAGAGCCGTGACGTCCTGACGGTCCGCGCCGAGGCGCCCGCGGTCACGGACGATGCGCTGAAAGCAAGGATCGAGGCGCGTCTCCGCGACGTCCTTCGGATCGGCGCGTCGGTCGAATGGGTGGCAGCGGGGACCCTCCCAGCTGAC
>CALFNC010000295.1 GCA_937902605.1 uncultured Acidobacteriota bacterium
AGGTCCGGCCGATCATCACCAACGTCACGAACTTCACCCGTCCCATCGGAGACGCCCCGGCGCTGCTCTCGCTCGAGGAGGTGAGGACCCTCTTCCACGAGTTCGGCCACGCGATCCACGGGATCGTTTCGAAGGTCCACTACCGGTCGACCGGCAGGACGCCCCGCGACTTCGTCGAGCTGCCGTCGCAGATCATGGAGAACTGGGCGCTCGAGCCGGAGGTCCTGAAGGTCTACGCCAAGCACTGGAAGACGGGGGAGGTGATCCCCGCGTCGCTCGTCGATAAGATCCTCCGGGCCCGGAAGTACGGCGAGGGGTTCCGGACGACCGAGTACATGGCCGCCGCCCTCCTGGACATGGACTGGCACACGCTGGCTGACACGAAAGTCCAGGACGCCACCGCGTTCGAGAAGGCGTCGCTCGCGAAGATGGGGCTGATGCCCGAGATCGTCGTCCGGTACAAGAGCCCCTATTTCAACCACGTCTTCGGCCCCGGCGGCGGCTACTCGGCCGGCTATTACAGCTACCTCTGGAGCGAGGTGTTGGACGCCGACGCCTTCGCCGCCTTCAAGGAGAAAGGGATCTTCGACCCGGCCACGGCGCGCTCGTTCCGGACCCTGCTCGCGAAGGGCGGGACCGAGGACGCCATGGCCCTCTTCAAGGAGTTCCGCGGCCGCGCGCCGTCGGTCGAGCCCCTCCTCGAGAAGCGCGGGCTGGTCGCCCCGGCCGGCGCCGGGAAGCCGGCGAGCGGAAAGTAGGACAGGCCTGATGAGAGAGAGGCCCGGACGGACGTTGCCGCCGGGCGCGTTCGCCACACCGGCCACACGGGCAATTGGAAGGAGATGCGATCCATGAGAATGATGCGTACCCTGATCGTCTTCGTCGTCTGCATCGGCGTCGTCGCTGCGGTCCCAGCCGCCGCACAGGCCGCGAAACAGACGGGACAGGCCCTGACCGCCGTCGAGTTCCCGGAACGGTACGGCGTGACCGTCCCGTTCGCCGCCACCGAACGTGCCCCGGCCAAGGCGTTCCTGGAGGCTTCCGTCAAGATCAAGGAAGGACAGGCCGCAATCGACCTCTCCTTCAAGCGGATGGCCCCGGCCCTCCTCTTCGGCGGGGAGGTCACGTCGTATGTCGTCTGGGCCGTCACCCGGGACGGGCTCGTCGAGAACCTCGGCGAACTCTGGGTCCGGGACGCGAGCGGCGGCGTCAGCGTCCGGACGGGGCAGAAGAACTTCGGCCTGATGGTGACGGCTGAGGCCCACCCGTTCGTGACGAAACCCTCGAGCCTTGTGATCTTCACGTCGCAGCCGGCGAGATCTGACTACGCGAAGAACTCCCCCGTCACCGTCTCCTCGTTCCGTCCGTCGCCGAAGAGCGATGTCGGGTCGATCGCCGGCCGGAAGTACGAGGACAAGAACCCGGTCGACCTCGTGCAGGCCGGCAAGATCCTCGCGCAGGCCGAGGCGCTGAACGCCGACGGGTCGAACGCCGAGAAGCTCCGGGAGGCAAGGACGAACCTCGCCCAGGCGACCAACTCGAACACCGGCGGCAGCTCGAAGGCAATGTTCGACTACGCCCGCCGCTCGATGGCCAAGTCGGGCGAGGCGATCCGCGACGCGGAGAAGCGGAAGGCCGAGCTGGACCGCCCAGCGGCGAAGGCGACGTCTGCCGAGGAGCAGGCCCGCCTGGCCGCCGAGGCGACGAAGCAGGCCGACATGGAGCGGGCCCTGACGGCCCAGGCTCTGAGCGAATCGGAGAAGGTGAAGGCGGCGCTGGCCGCCGAGGCCTCCCGGCTGGCGGGCGAGAAGGCCCGGCTCGAGACGGAGCAGGCCCGCCTCAAGGCGGAGCGCGACGCCCTCGCGGCCCGCCTATCGGGGGCTCTCGCGAAGGTCGCTGAGGTCAAAAATTCGGGCCGCGGCCTCATCCTGAGCCTTTCGTCCGGCATCCTCTTCGACATCAACAAGTCGGCCCTCAAGCCGGCCGCCCAGGTGACGCTGGCGAAGCTGGCAGGGATCCTCCTGATGATCCCCGACGTCAATCTCCGCGTGGAGGGGTACACCGACGCCTCCGGCAAGGAAACCGTGAACATGAAGCTGTCGAAGGCCCGGGCCGACTCCGTGGCCGCATTCCTGAAGGCCCAGGGGGTGGGCGAGACGCGGATGAAGGCCGAGGGGTACGGTCCCGCAAACCCGGTCTCCCCGAACGATACGTCGGCGAACAAGGCCAGAAACCGCCGGGTCGAGATCATCCTGGCCGAGGGCGAGATCAAGCCCGCGGTCGCCAAGTAGCAACTTTTCCAATTGGTTACGAAGAGACCCGGCCGGGTGGCCGGGTCTCTCAAGGCGTTGAAACGGCCCTATCGGCTAAACTCGCTCCTTCGATGACCCCCCTATTTGGAACCGACGGGATCCGGGGGGCGGCGGGACGACCACCGCTCGACCCCGACACCGTCTCCCGTATTGGCAGCGCGCTCGTCGCCTCGCTCCTCGATTCCGGCCACCGGACTCCGCCGATCCGGGTCGTCGTCGGCTGCGACACCCGCGAGTCGTCCCCCGGAATCGTCGCGTCCCTGAACGGCGGGATCCTCGCGGCCGGCGGGTCGATCCTGTTCGCGGGCGTCGTGCCAACTCCCGCGGTCGCCTACCTTGTGAGGACGCTGGGAGCCGATGCCGGGATCTCGGTCTCCGCGTCGCACAACCCCTGGCAGGACAACGGCGTCAAGATCTTCTCCGACATAGGCCGGAAGCTCCCGGACGAGGTCGAGGCCGAGATCGAGGCCCTCATCGGCCAGGCCCGCTCCGTCCCTGCCGTGGGCGCGGAAATCAGCGCCGGAATGGCCGGGCGATACTTCGAGCACCTCGTCTCGACGCTCCCCTGCCGCCTCGATGGGATGCGGATCGTCCTCGATGCCGCGAACGGGGCGGCTCATCGGGTCGCCGTCGACGCGTTCCGGAGCGCCGGGGCCGAGGTAATTCCGCTCTCGACGAGCCCCGACGGGCGAAACATCAACCACGACTGCGGCGCCCTCCACCCTGAGGGGATGGCCCGAAAGACCCGCGAGGCCGGGGCCGACCTCGGCCTGGCCCTCGACGGGGACGCCGACCGGGCGATCGTCGCGGACGATCGAGGACAGGTCCTGGATGGCGACGAGATCCTCTACCTCTGGGCCCGCGAGCTGGTGAGGGAGGGAAAGAAGCCGACCGCGGTGGTCGGTACGGTCATGTCGAACCTCGGCCTCGAGCTGGCGCTCAGGGAGATCGGGATCCCGCTCCTCCGCGCCGCCGTCGGTGACCGGTACGTCGCGGAGATGATGGAGAAGGAGAACGCCCTCCTCGGAGGCGAACAGTCGGGCCACCTGATCCGGACCGACCTGACCACCACCGGGGACGGCGTCCTGACCGGGCTCCACGTCGCCGCCACGGTGGCCGTCGGCGGCCCACTCTCGAACCGGCCGCGAATCACGCGGGCCCCCCAGATTCTCCGGAACGTTCGGGTCCGAGAGAAACGACCGTTTCACCAGATCCCGGGCCTGACCGAGGAGCAGTCGCGCTGCGAGGCGCTCCTCGACGGGAAGGGGCGGATCCTCCTCCGCTACTCCGGGACCGAGGCGCTGGCCCGCGTCATGGTCGAGGGGACCGAGCCCGGTCTCGTCGAGACGGTCGCCGGCGCCCTGGCCCGCCGGATCGAGGAAGCGATCGGCGCCTGAAGGGCGTCCTTCGCCGGCAGGCGGGAAGACCTCGATGACCATCCGGCACGAACAGCGTCCCCGGAAGCGGCGCGCGGCGCCGCTGGAGGTCGTCCCCGACGCTCCGGAGGCCGAGGACCGCCCCGAGCCGCCCCCCTCCGCCCCCGGCGCGCCGCGCCGAATGCTGAACCGGGAGCTGTCGTGGCTCGCCTTCAACGAGCGAGTCATCGAAGAGGCCCGCGACGCCCGGTGGCCGCTCCTCGAGCGGCTGAAGTTCCTGGCCATCAGCGAGACGAACCTCGACGAGTTCTTCATGATCCGCGTCTCGGCCCTTCGGGAACAGCGGGCGATCGAGAGCCTGGAGCGATCGGACGACGACCGGCTCGCGGCGGAGACGCTCGCCGAGATCCGGACCGCCGTGGAGGCGATGGAGCAGGAGCAGACGGCCTGCCTCGTCGCCGACCTCCTCCCGAAGCTCGCCGGCACCGGCATCCGCGTCCTGACGTGGACCGACCTCGACGAGGCGCAGCAGGCGGCCGCGGGAGCCTACTTCCGGTCGCACGTCCTCCCGGTCCTGACGCCGCTGGCCGTCGACCCGGGCCACCCGTTCCCCTTCCTATCGAACCTCTCGCTGAACCTCGCCATCGAGGTCAAGAGCGCCGAGAGCGGGCAGGTGAAGTTCGCCCGCCTCAAGATGCCGCCCGCCATCCCGCGGCTCCTGTCCCTGCGCGAGGTGGGCGAGGGGAAGAAGAAGATCCGGCCCGAGAAGGCCGACTTTCTCCTCCTAGAAAGCCTCGTCCAGGCGAACCTCGGCGAGCTGTTCCCCGGGCTCGAGATCCTCTCGTCGCATCTCTTCCGGATCACGCGCGACGCCGACATCGAGATCCAGGAGGACGAGGCCTCGGACCTCCTCGCCACGATCGAGCAGGAGGTCCGGCGGCGGAAGTTCGGCGCGGTCGTCCGCGTGGAGGTGGCGCCAAAGACCCCGAAGAAGATTCGCAAGCTTCTGATGCGCCAGCTCGAGGTGGGCGAGGGGGACGTCTACGAGGTCCACGGCCCGCTCGGTAGCGGCGACTTCTCCTCGCTCTGCCGTCTCGACCGGCCCGACCTGAAGGACGCCCCGTTCAGCCCGGCCCTCCCCCCGGCATTCACCGGCGACCGGTCGGTCTTCGAGGCGATCCGTTCCGGCGACATCCTGGTCCACCACCCGTATGACTCCTTCGCGCCGGTCGTCGAGTTCATCGAGGAAGCCGCCGACGATTCGAAGACTCTCGCGATCAAGATGACTCTCTACCGGACCAGCGCCGACTCGCCACTGATCCAGGCGCTCATCCGCGCTGCCGAGGCGGGGAAGCAGGTGGCAGTGCTCGTCGAGCTGAAGGCCCGCTTCGACGAGGAGCAGAACATCGTCTGGGCGCGGGCGCTGGAGCAGGCAGGGGTCCACGTCGTCTACGGCGTCATGGGCCTGAAGACACACGGCAAGATCGCGCTCGTCGTCCGCCGCGAGAAGGACGGCATCCGCCGCTACGTCCACCTCGGGACCGGAAACTACAACCCGTCGACCGCTCGCATCTACACCGACTTCGGTCTCTTCACGGTCCGCCCCGAGTTCGGCGAGGACGCGACCCGCCTCTTCAACGCGCTGACCGGCTTCGCCGCCACGACCTCCTTCTCGCGCCTCGTCACCGCGCCGAAGGACCTCCATGGCAAGGTGCTGGAGTGGATCGCCCGCGAGACCGCCCATGCCCGAGCGGGGCGCCCCAGCGGCATCCGCGCGAAGATGAACTCGCTGGTCGACTCTGCGGTTATCCGGGCGCTGTACGAGGCCTCGCGAGCCGGCGTGCCCATCGACCTGGTGGTCCGGGGCGTCTGCTGCCTGGCCCCTGGCGTGCCGGGTGTCTCCGAGAAGATCCGCGTCGTCTCGATCGTCGGCCGCTTCCTCGAGCACAGCCGCGTGTTCGCCTTCGAGAACGGAGGCGAGCAAGAGGTCTGGCTGTCGTCGGCCGACTGGATGCCTCGGAACTTCTTCCGCCGTGTCGAGATTGCCTTCCCGGTCCTCGACCCCGACCTGGCCCGGAGGGTCCGCGAAGAGATCTTCGACGTCGCGCTCGCCGACAACGTGAACGCGCGCATCCTGGCCTCCGACGGCACCTACACTCGGCGGGTGCGGCGGGAGGGCGAAAGCCCCGTCGACTCGCAGGCCCAGCTGCTGGACCTCGCGCGCCGGAGGGTCCAGCGCGCGGCGGAGGTGTTCGAGAACCGCGGGCTCGACATCCTGGAAGCCCCCGCCCCGGCGATCGACCCGGACGAGGGGCGCTGACCAGCCGCCGGGGCCGGAGCTACCGTTCCAGCTCGAACCCCGGAAGGGCCGTGAGGATCGGCTCCTGCGCCAGGAGAACCGTCTCGGCGACCGGGAGGAGCATCGGGTGCGTGTTCGAGCCGAACGCGATGTGGACCTCGTAGAACCCGAGCGGGGAGACGGCGATCAGCGTCCCGGGGACCCTCTTCAGCTCCGCCATCGGGCTCGTGACGTAGACCTTCGTCGGGATGTCCATGCCGTCTCTCCTATGCCGTTCCGGCGATTCTAGACCGGCGCCGGACGCGACCCCGTACGTTTAGGGACGGTCCTGAAAATTGTGTATTAGCTCTCGCCGTTCCCGTCGTCCGCCCCGTCGTCCTCGTCGTCGGCCGAGTCGGTCCCGCCGCGGTACTCCTTCAGCTTCCGCTGCAACGTCCTGAGGCCGATGTCGAGCCGCTTGGCGGCCTTCCGCCTGTTGCCGCCCGAGGCCTGGAGCGCGAGGAGGATCGCCTCCTTCTCGATCTCGGCGATCGTCTTCCCGAGAAGGCCGGCCGTGGCGGTCACGGACGCGGCACGGGGGCCCTCCGGATGCGGGCTCTCCCCCGGCTCCACCGCCGCCGGGGCGTCGACGACACCCGCCTGCGCGCGGAGCGCGGCCGGCAGGTCCGCCACGTCGATCTTCGACCCTGCCGCGAACAGAACGCTGCTCTCGATGATGTTCTTCAGCTCGCGGACGTTCCCCGGCCACTCATAGTTCACGAGGGCCGCGAAGGCCGCAGGGGTCACCCCGGTCACCGGCCGGTCGTGCTCCTTCGCGAAGACGTCCCGGAACCTCTCGACGAGGAGCGGGATGTCGTCGCGCCGCTCGCGCAGCGGCGGGATCTCCACCGTCACGACCGAGAGCCGGTAGTAGAGGTCCTGTCGGAACCGCCCCACCTCGATCTCCTTCAGCAGGTTCCGGTTCGTCGCCGCAACCAGGCGGAAGTCGACGTCCTTCGAGTCGTTCCCGCCGACCGGTGTGACACGGCGCTCCTCGAGCACCCTGAGAAACTTCACCTGGAGGTCGGGCGGCATCTCCGAGACCTCGTCGAGGAAGAGGGTCCCGCCCTGCGCCTGCTCGATCCGGCCGATCCTCTTCACCTGAGCCCCGGTGAAGGCTCCCCTCTCGTGCCCGAAGAGCTCCGACTCGATGATCTCCTTCGGGATCGCCCCGCAGTTCAGCGCGACGAATGCCCGTGGCCGCCGCGGGGAGTTGT
>CALFNC010000296.1 GCA_937902605.1 uncultured Acidobacteriota bacterium
CCTCGTCCGGGACGACCTGGCGCGGCGGCCCGCGCTGACGGGCCTCCGCCGGGCATCGACCGTCCTCGCGGGCCTCCTCGGCCTGCTCTTCGCGATTGGAGCAACGGCTCCCGGTCTCCTCCGATCGGGTCTCTGGGGACTTGGCCTCGGCGACGGGAATGCGTCCCCGCCGTGCGTGGCGTCGCTCCTCCTCCCGCTCCTGGCCAGCGGCGCCGCGGGCATGGGGTTCCTCGCGCTCCTGGCGTCATGGGCCGAGAAGGGGCGCCTCCGGCCCGCCGTCCTTGCGGCGGCCATGGCTTTCGTTTTCCTCGTCGACGCGGCGCGACGGACAACGGGGAGCTGCCCGGCCGCTCCCGCCGACCTGTACGTCCGGACGACGCCGGCCCTGGAGGCCGTGCGGGCCGAGATCTCCCGAGGACGTTTCTACGACGACGGTGCCGACGACCCGGCCGTAGCGGTCCGGCGGGCCGCTGAAGCGGGAGGATTCGACCCGCTCCGCCCCACGACCGGGGTCATGTTCGGCATCCGCTACGCGTTCGAGAACGACATCGACCGGATGACACCGGCGGAGTCGGTCGCCGCCGTGGCCTCTCTGGCCCGCTCGCCGTGGGGCTCGGAGAAAGTCGAGCGGCTCCGGGCGGCGAACGTCGCCGTCGTCAGGACGCCGTCTTCCGGGCCCGATCCGGCCGGAGTCCGGGAGCTGCTTCGCGCAGGCGGGGACCGGATTCTGGCGATCGACCCGACGCGCCCGGAGTTCTTCGCCGAAGGGCGGCCGGTCGAGGTGCTCGAGCGGCGGTCCTCACGCCAGAAGCTCCGGGTGGCGTCCGGTCCCGAAGCCGTGCTGCGGATTGCGAGGACCTTCGACCCGAGCTGGAAAGCTTCGGTCAATGGCCGGCCCAGTCTCCTCCGGAGCGAGGGGGCACTCAGCGCGCTGGACCTCCCGGCCGGAGAGGCATTCGTGGAGATGCGCTACGACAACCCCCGCTTCGGGCTCGGCGCCGCCGTCTCGACGCTTTCGCTCGCCGCGATCCTCGTCCTGCTGGCAAGAGGACGGCGGACGTCGTGAGCCGTGACCGGGCCTTCCCATGGCCGCTCGCGGCGGCGATCGTCGCGGCGTTCGTCCCGTACCGAGAGTTCTTCACATCGAGAGTCCCGGTCACGCGGGACCTCCCCTTCTACTTCTACCCGCTGAAGGCGCACATGGCCGACGCGATCCGGCGCGGTCAGGTTCCCTGGCTCGACCCGTACCGGTGGGGAGGCGTCCCTCTTCTCGGTGCCCCGGGCGCGGCCGTCTTTTACCCAGGCAACGTCCTCTTCGTCGTCCTGCCCCTCGGGGTCGCGATGAAGGCTTGGATCCTCCTGCACCTCGCGCTCGCGGTTGCCGGGTTCGCCGCCTTCGCGTGCCGCCTCGGCCTTACCTCCGGATGGGCCGCGGTGGCCGGCCTAGGTTTCGCGCTCGGCGGGGCCTCCGTCTCGCTCGCCCCGTTCCCGTCGAGCTTCTCGGCTCTCGCGGTCCTTCCCTGGTTCGCAGCGGCCGTCGTCGACCTCGCGGAGGCTCCCGCCGGGCGGACCGTCGTAAAGGCCGCGCTCTTTGCGGCCCTTCTCCTCCTGTCGGGAATTCCCGAGTTCGTCCTCTTCGGAGCCGCTGTTGCGGCGGCCCTCGTTGTGAGGCGGGGGACGGCCGTGGGCCGGTCGCTCGGCCTGGTGGGCGCAGCTGCGCTCCTCGCGGGGTTTCTCGCGGCCCCGCAGCTCGTCCCGAGCGTGTCGACGGCGCTCGGGAGCGCGCGGGGCCCAGGAGGCGGGATGAACGACCTCACCGCCGGAGAGAAATCGCTACCGCGTGCCCGTCTCGTGGAGTTCCTCGGGGACGGCCTCGTCGCGGACTGGACGAAGGTCGCAACAACACCCAGGGTGACAGACTACCCCTATCTCCCCTCGATCACGCCGGGCCGCGTCGTCCTGCTCCTGGCGCTTGTCGGGCTGGCCGGAGGTGGAAGGGGCCGTCTCGCGGCTTTCGCCCTCGTCGCCGTGGGCGTGGGGCTCGCGCTCGGCCCCTCGAGCTCGGTCTGGCAGGCGGCGGCCGGCGCCATCCCGTTCTTCCGGTCGCTCCGCTATCCCGAGAAGCACCTCGTCCTGACGGCGTTCGGGGCGGCCTGGCTCGCGGCCCTCGGGATCGGGGTGATCGCGCGGAGGGTCCGGACGCGCGAGGCCGTCATCGCGGTCCTCCTCGGGGCCGCCGTTCTCGTGGACCGGGAGCGCACGGCCCGGCTCCTCGTCGAGACCGACGCCGGGAGCTGCCTCACGGAGCCGCCGGCGATCCTTCGGCCATTGCTTCTGCTGCGAGGCGCCGGCGAGTCCGTGCCCCGGCCCCGCCTCTTCCATTTCGACAGCTGGGCTCCGGTCCCGCGCTTCGACTCGAACGACCTCTTCGCGGCCAACCGGGCCGCCCGGGCGTCCCTCGACCCCGCCTACGCCTCACTCTTCGGGGTTGCGTACATCCTCGATCCCGACTACGACGTTTCGCTACCCCAGGAGGCGGGAGAGTGGAACCGCCTCATGGCGAGAAGCGCCCCGGTCTCCAGCGGGATGACCCTCCGGATGGTCCGCGCCGGCGGCGCGACCGCGGTCCTCCAGAGCTTCCCGGGGATCGACGGCCGGTTCGTCCCGGCGCTCCGCCCCCTCCGCGACCCGCTTCCCCCCTACCGGTTCGTCGCCCGGGTGGTCTCCGACCCGGACGGCCTGCACCTCTTCAAGAGGTTCCTGGACGAGGGGGTCGATCCCTTCGCCGCGTGGGTCGTCCGTCCCGGGGCGGCGGCCGCCACAGGGGCGTCCGGCGGAAGCGTGCTCTCGGTCCGGGACCGGGCCGACGGCCTCTTCCTCGAGGTGGACGTGAAGGGGCCGGGTGCCGGATACCTGATGCTCTGGCGGCTCCGCGCGGCGACCGAGGAGGCGACCCTGGATGACCGGCCGGTCACGGTGGAAGACGCCGCCTTCGGCTTCTCGGGGCTCGCGGTCCCCTCAGGACGACACCGCCTCTGCTTCCGGCCGTCCGGGGGACCGGTAAGATGGGGGCTGGGAGCCGCGGCGATCGGCGCGGTGGTCTGCGCCGCCCTCTGGACGAGGCGGCCGGGGTCGTCGAGCGGGCCCCCGACCGACGGAGCGACGTGATGCCAATCGACCGCAACCTAAAGCGCCGCCTCTGCCTCTACGGGGGCGCCGCTCTCGTAGTCCTGCTGGCCCTGACCGCCTCACGGATCGTGACCTGGCTCGCGCCCTCCGTGAAGGTGGCCCGGTGGGACCTGGAGGTGGCGAAGGCCGACGAGGGGAGCCGTCTCCTCACCGAATACCTCCGGATCGACACCACCAACCCGCCCGGCCGGACCGTCGAGGCGGCCGCATTCTGGAAGCGCCTCTTCGAGTGCGAGGGCCTTCCCTTCACCGTCACGGGCGACGACCCAGAGCGGCCGATCTTTGTCGGGCGGCTGCTCGGGAAAAGCCACGCAGGGGCGCTGCTGCTCCTTCACCACATGGACGTCCACCCCCCGGACGACCTGAATGCCTGGACGGTTCCCCCGTTCGAGGGGCGGATGGGGACGAATCGCGACGCCTTCTACCTCTACGGACGGGGCGCGATCGACATGAAGAACATCGGGATCTCCCACTTCCTCGCGATCGCCGCGCTCCGGCGCGAGGGGATCGTCCCGGAGCGGGACCTCGTCTTCGTCGCCGAGCCGGGGGAGGAGACGTTCACCCCGGAGGCCGGGATCGGCTGGCTCTTGGCGAAACGCCCCAAGCTCCTGGACGGGGTGACCGACGTCTTCACCGAGGGAGGGGTCAACGAGGTCATGACGGCGGACATCGACCGGTTCGGCATCGAAATCCTCCAGAAGGCGAACCTCGGCGTCACGGCCGGAAGCCACCGGAAGGAGCCGCTCGACGCCTTCAAGGCCTTTGTCGAGGAGAAGGACCGCTCGCTCCCGTTCCGACTCCTCCCGGAGGTGGTGGAGTTCCTCCAGTTCATCGGCCCGTCCCGGGGCGACGTGTGGGGGCGCCTCGTCCTGAACCCCAAGCGGTTCTTTGGGGACGAGCCCTTGCTGAAGTCGATGCCCGACGTCTACCGGGCGCTCCTGCGCGACTCCCTCTACGCCGACGTCGTGAAGCCGACCAAGGACGGCGGGTTCGAGCTGGAGGTCGTCTGGACGCTCCTCCCGGGCGGATCGGTGAAGGCCGCGCGGGCGGAGATGGAGCGGTGGGCTTCCGAGCGCGGCCTTACGCTGAAGGTCCGCTTCGCGACTGACGACTCGGTCGTCTCCCCCCGGACCGGCCCGGCGTGGGACGCGCTCATCCGGTCGCTCGAGCTCGACCCGGTGCGGGGCGACGTCGGGATCTACATCCTGACCGCGTCGTACACCAGCTCGAGCTACCTGCGCGCCCGCGGCTACCGGTCGTACGGCGTGTCGACCTTCGCC
>CALFNC010000297.1 GCA_937902605.1 uncultured Acidobacteriota bacterium
AGAATCTCCCCATGACGGAGACTGCTTTTGGAGACGTTCCGGGAGGGCAGGTCAGTTTGCCCAGCCCGCGGCCTCCGTTCATCATGCGGCCCATGACGAACCTCACTCGGCATGCCGCCTATGGATCTGTCACGCGATTACTGCTCCCCGTAATACCGAGACGGGTGCCTAGGTTTGACTGATGATCCCTCTCGCCCTCTCGATCATGTGCGGGAAAAGATCGGGCGGAACCGGCCTGCCAGATATGCTGACCACGTATCTCGCGCAGGCTTCCTTGCCGTTCATGCAGAACGTCTCTTTCATCGCTGCCGCAGCTGCCGGCATGTTGTCCATCTTGTCGCCGAAGAACTGGCACTTCGGTGTCTTCTCACATTCAGCCATTGGGATTCCTCCTTCATCGAAGTCGTATATGGTAATATAAGTCTATAGTGATATAATGTCAACCGCCGCGAGGGGATCAGGCGGGCCGGGCCGGCGGCGGACAGGAGGACGAACGATGGCCAGCGCGATGGAGATCAATTTCCCGGGCGGCGTCGCCGTCGAGGCGCATTTCGAGGGCACCACGATCCGGACCGATCAACCGGAGAAGTACGGCGGCGGGGGGACGGCGCCAGCGCCGTTCGACCTCTTCCTCGCGTCGATCGGCACGTGTGCCGGCTACTACGCGCTACGGTTCTGCCAGGAACGGAAGATCCCGACCGACGGCATCGGCCTGTCGATGACGTGGGAGCGGAGCCCCGAAACGAAGCTCATCGTCCGGATTCGGATCGCGATGACGCTGCCACCCGGATTCCCCGAGAAGTACCGCGCGGCGATCGTCCGGGCGGCTGACCAGTGCGCCGTGAAGAAGCACCTGGTCGAGGCGCCCACGATCGAGGTCGTCACGATCTGAGCTTCGACCGCGAGCAAAGAAAGGCGAACGCGCCGTGCCGAAAGGCCAGCCCCGGCAGAATTCGGCAGGGCTTGAACGAGAGGTGGAAATCTCGAACAATCAGCCCGCGACGCCGACGCCGCCACCGGCCGCACTCGCTCGTCGACTCAGAATGGAGGCTCCAATGAACTCGACGTTCCACGCCTTCCGCAATCGCCGCGCCACGAGATCACGCACACCCTCGCTTTTTCTCGGCGCCCTGATAATCTTGATTCCAGCATGGCCGGCCCGGTCCGAAAGCCCTACCCCGCCTTCGAAACGTGTCGACTCTTGGCGGGACGCGGAGCGAATGATGCCGGAGGATCTCGCGCAGGTCCTACGCTCCGCCGGCGCTGAGAAGCCGGCGATCTTCAACGTCGGATTCCGCGTTCTCTTCGCGCAGGCGCACATCCCCGGGTCGCAGTACGCCGGGCCCGGGAAGGACCAGACGGGGCTCGACGCGCTCCGGAAGGCTGTCTCTGCGCTACCGAAAACGAATCCGATCGTCCTTTACTGCGGCTGCTGCCCGTGGGAGCGCTGCCCGAACCTCGAGCAGCCTTGGAGGCTGCTGGTGGCCGCCGGATTCACGCGCGTGAAGGTCCTCTACATACCGAAGAACTTCGGCCAGGACTGGGTCCAGAAAGGCTACCCCGTCGAACCGAGCGACCCGAGCCGTGGTTGAAAGAGCCGTCCGCACGATCGCGCTCCTGCTCGGAATCGTGGCATTCGCCAGTCTCCTGGCGCCTGAGGCGCGCGGCGCCGACGCGCCCTCACCGAAGATTGGTGGACCGGCGCCGAGCCTCGGGCTGGTCGACCTGGACGGAGCACGGCTCGATCTAACCTCGCTGCGCGGGAAGGTCGTAGTCGTCGATTTCTGGGCAACCTGGTGCGCACCGTGCCGCTCCCAGGCCTCACGCTTCGTCGAGCTCCAGGCGAAGTACCGCAAGCAGGGCCTCGAGGTCGTCGGGATCTCTCTCGACGAATCTCCGGCGCCGGTTCGGGAGTTCCGCCGCCAGTACGGGATGACCTACCGGGTTGCCCTCGGCGACGAGAAGGTGGCCAGGCGCTGGGGGGGAATCCTCGGGCTGCCCGTGGCCTTCGTCGTCGACCGCACCGGACGACTGCGCGCCCGGCACGAGGGGGAGAGCGATCTCGCCGCGATCGAGAAGGACGTCCACCGGCTGCTCAAGGAGAACTGAACGGCGGGCGGTCCCAGGTGCCGAGCGGGAAAGTCTTCGACCGCTTCCTGGATTTCTCCAGCCATCGCGCGCCTTTCTCCCGCTGATTTGATAGAATAATTTTTTGATCCAGGCGAAGGGGGTCGCGCGTGACGCTAGCCGGGAGTACGAAGTTCGGTGGGTCTTTCGGAGCCGGAACCAGCACCGTGTCCTGCTTCCGAGACCGGCGTCCCTCCTCGACACCCTCGCGTGCCCGCGGGGGATCCCGACGCCCCGATCACCCTGATCCGGCGACCATCCCTGCCCCATCCGCCCCCGCCCCTGGCGTAAGAGAAGAGCGAGGAGAATGAGCGATGGCCCAGAAGGCACTCGTAGAAGAACTCCGGAAGATCGTCGGCGAAAAGAACGTCCTTCACTCCGACGTGGACATGCAGCTCTACCAGTACGACGCCTGTCTGCAAGAGCGGCGTCCTGACGCCGTCGCCTTCGTCCACTCCACCGAGGAGGTTGCGGGAGTCGTCAAGGTCTGCAACAAGCTCGGCGTCCCCTTCGTGCCTCGGGGAGGAGGCACGAACCTGAGCGGCGGCACCATCCCCATCAAGGGCGGGGTCGTCGTCGAGATGATCCGCATGAACCGGATCCTCGAGGTCGATCGCGCGAACCTGCGGGCGCGTGTCCAGCCGGGCCTCTTCAATCTGGAGCTCGGCACTGCCCTCGCTCCTCTCGGCTACCAGTACCTCCCAGACCCGGCAAGCCAGAAGGCGGCCACCCTCGGAGGCAACGTGGCCGAGAACTCCGGCGGCCCGCACTGCTTCAAGTACGGCGTCACCACGAACCACGTGCTCGGGATGACGGTGGTCCTGCCCGACGGCCAGGTTGCGACGATCGGCGGGAAGGCCCCCGACACGCCGGGTTACGACCTGACCGGGGTCTTCGTCGGCAGCGAGGGGACGCTGGGGATCTGCACCGAGGTCGTCGTTCGGATCATGCGGCTCACCGAAGGGGTCAAGACCCTCCTGGCGATCTACGACAGCATCGAGGAAGGCAGCGAGTCCGTCTCGGCCATCGTCGCCGCAGGCATGGTCCCGGCCACCCTGGAGATGATGGACCAGCTCGTCATCCAGGCGGTCGAGGCGTCGATCCACTGCGGCCTGCCGCTGGACTGCGCCACGGTGCTCATCATCGAGGTGGACGGGCTGAAGGACGACCTTGAAGCCCAGACCCAGGCCATCGTCGACCTGTGCAAGGCGCACGGCGCCCGCGAGGTCCGGGTGGCCAAGGACGACGCGGAGCGGGCGATGCTCTGGGCCGGACGCCGCGGCGCCTTCGGCGCGGTGGCCCGGCTGGCCCCGAGCTACCTGGTCTGCGACGGAACGGTGCCCCGCACCGCCCTTCCTCAGGTGTTGCGAAAAGTTGCCGAGGTCGGCAAGAAGTACGACCTGCGGATCCCCAACGTCTTTCACGCCGGAGACGGCAACCTGCACCCTCTGATCCTCTTCGACTGGCGGGACGCGGAGCAGAAAGCCCGGGTCATGAAGGCCGGGATGGAGATCCTGGAGCTGTGCGTCGAGCTCGGCGGCACGATCAGCGGCGAGCACGGTGTGGGGCTGGAGAAGATCGACGCCATGCGCCTCGTCTTCACCGAGGCGGACATCCACAGCCAGGTCCGGGTCAAGAAGGCCTTCGACCCCCGCGACCTGGCCAACCCCGGGAAGATGTTCCCGGTCCCTGCGGAGGTGCTCAGTGCACGCTGACCTGGGAGGCCTTCAGGGACGGCTGGAGAACATCGTCGGCGCCGAGTACGTGAGCGCCGACCCCGAGGTCACGGCACGGTTCGCCGTGGACGGGGTGAAACCGGGACTGACCGTACGGCCGGGGACACAGGACGAGGTGTCCAAGGTCGCGGCCACTTGCTCGGCCGCGGGAGCGACCATGATCCCGTGGGGAGGCGGCACGGCGATGGGGCTGGGGAACCGCCCGTCCAGCGCGGACGCGGTCGTCCAGCTCGACCGGCTGGACCGGATCGTGGAGTTCGACGCCGCTAACCTGTGCGTGACGGTGGAGGCGGGAATGCGCCTGGGCGCGCTTCAGGAGACCGTCGCCGAGAAGAAGGAGCTCCTCCCGATCGATCCGCCGGCCGACAGCAAGGTCACGATGGGCGGGCTGGTGGCGACGAACCAGAGCGGCCCGGGCCGGCTCCTCTACGGGACGGTACGGGACTGGCTCCTGGGGATGCGCGTCGTCCTTCCGGACGGACAGCGCATCCGCTGCGGCGGAAGGGTCATCAAGAACGTCTCAGGCTACGACATGAACAAGCTGTTCATTCGCAGCCTGGGGACCCTCGGAATCCTGACGGAGGTGACGGTCAAGCTCCTCCCCCTGCCCGTGAAGCGGACCGCGATGGTCTCCCTCTTCCCGGAACTTTCGCAGGCGACGGCCGCCGTCGGGAAGGTCCTGGAGTCGTTCCTCCTTCCCGAGGCCCTCGACGTCCTGAACCCCGAGGCGATGACCCTTCTCGCCCCAAGCCTGGAACTGACGGCTCCGGCCGGATCCTGGGGCCTCGCCGTTTCGCTGGCGGGCAGCCGCGAGACGGTCGATCGGCAGGAGCGGGACTTCGCTGCCCTCTTCCGCGACGGGGGCGGAGTCGTGACGCCCCTTCAGGACGGACGGACGGTTCCCGCCTGGGACGCGATCCGCAACGTCTTCGACCTGCTGCCGGCCCCGCCCGCCCAGCGGGTGCTCTGCAAGATTGCCGTGTCCATCAGCCGGACCGGCGAGATGCTGGCCGCCGCAGGCGCGTTGGGCGAGCGGCTCGGGCTCAGCGCCACGGTGGTCGCGCACGCCGGAAGCGGCGTCGTCTGGGCGGCGTTCCCGCTCGGGAGGACGGCACCTCCGGAAGCGTTGCTGGCCGAAGCTCTGGAAGGGCTGCGGGCGAAGGCCGTGGCTACGGGAGGCAGCCTGGTCCTGCAGGCCGCTCCCGCGAACCTCAAGGCGCGGATGGACGCCTGGGGGAAGCCGGGCGAAGGCTTCGACGTGATGCGGCGGCTCAAGGCGGAATTCGATCCCCGGGGTCTCTGCAACCCGGGGAGATTCGTGGGCGGGATCTGAAGCGAGGTCCGACAATGGCAACGACAGAACTCCTCCCCCTTTACGACACCATCGCGCAATGTAATCGCTGTGGCTTCTGCCAGGCCGGTTGCCCCGTTTACCGCGTGACCGGCGAGGAGCATTCGCTGGCGCGCGGGCGCCAGGCCATCGCGCGGAGCCTCATCCTGGGGAATCTGGAGCTGACCTCGGAGGTCTTCCAGGCCCTGGAGGACTGTCTGCTCTGCCGCGGCTGCACGGCCCACTGTTTCCCGGGGATCAAGACGGACGAGATCGTGACGGCGATGCGCCACGCTTACATCACCCGCAACGGGCAGCCCGCCTTGCAGCGCATCCTGTTCCGGACGGTCCTGGCGGACAGCAAGAAGTTGGAGACGGCCGCCCGGATGGCGCTCTGGGCGAAGCGCCACGGCCTCGCGGCGGCGGCGGAGAAGACCGGCCTCTTGAACCTCGTGGACAAGCGTCTCCAGGTGGCGAACCAGGTGGTACCCACGGCGTCGGCGAAGCCCTTCGCCCGGGGAAAAAAGGGGAAGGCGCCCAGGCCCGAGAAGGTGAAGCACCGGGTCGGCTACTTCGCCTCCTGCGGGTTCAGTTTCCAGTTCCCCGAGGTGGCCGAGGCCACGCTCCGCGTCCTGGCTCGGAACGGCTGCGAGATCACGATGCTCGACAACACATGCTGCGGCCGTCCGGCGCACTCCTACGGCGACGTCGATGCCGCCCGCGACATCGCCCGGAAGAACGTGGATCGCCTGGCCGGGGCGATGGGATTGGACGCCATCGTCTCGGAGTGCGGGAGCTGCAGCACGTTCCTGAAGGAGTACGGAAACTTATTGAAAGGCGATCCGCTCTACGCCGACAAGGCCGCGGCCCTTTCGGGTAAGGTGAGGAGCTTCAGCGAGTTCCTGGTGGCAGCCGGGGCCAACGGGAGCCTCGGCACGCTTTCCGGGACGGTCACCTACCACGACCCCTGCCACCTTTCCAACCGCTTCGCAAAGGTCACCGCGCAGCCGCGAAAGCTGCTGAAGTCCATCCCGGGCATGACCTACAAGGAGCTTCCAGAAGCCGACTGGTGCTGCGGGGCGGCAGGAAGCTACACGTTCCTGCACCACACCGAGGCGACGGGTGTCCTCGACCGGAAGATGTCGAACGTGGAGAAGACCGGGGCGGACACGCTGGCCACCGAGTGCCCCGCCTGCATGATGCACCTGGGCTACGGAGCCCGAAAGAAGGGTCTTCCGGTCAAGGTGCGGCACGTGAGCCAGATCCTGGACGAGGCGTACGAGGCCGGGAAGGCCACCTGAGGGCCAGCCCCGGGCGCTGACGGGTGGCCCTGGCTGGGCAACCAGGGCGCTCCTCTATTTCGGGAGGGGCCGGCCAGAGATGGAGGCGTCGAGGATCTCGATGGGGTGGGCGGCGGGGAGGGCCTGGCCGCGCTGGCGCAGGAGCTTCTGGATCTGAAGGGTGCAGCCGGGGTTGGCGGAGGCGAGAAGGTCCGGTTTGACGGAGAGAACGTTACCCACCTTGCGCGCCCCGATCTCCTCGGAGCTTTCGGGCTGGATCAGGTTGTAGATGCCGGCGCTGCCGCAGCACTGGTCGCCATCGGGAATCTCGACGAGCTCCAAGCCCGGGATCCCGGCGAGGAGCTCGCGTGGCTCTCCGCGGATCCCTTGCGCGTGCGCGAGGTGGCAGGCGTCGTGATAGGCGACGCGGGCGCGGAGGGGATGGCGCGGCGCCGCGGGTGGGAGCCCGGCCAGGAATTCGGTGACGTCGCGAACCTTCGCCGAGAAGGCCGCGGCACGTGCGGACCAGATCGGGTCGTCCGCGAAGAGGCGGCCATAGTCCTTCAGGTTCGAGCCGCAGCCGGCGGCGTTGAC